>CAZAFY010000173.1:0-3392 GCA_964484445.1 uncultured Eubacteriales bacterium | reverse complement strand
AGAATTTCACAAAAGCAATTCAGTATACCACATTATCCTATGTTTGGTAAATTCCTTGTGTTTAATCTTTGAAATAAGACAAAAAGCATAGAGATATACTACAAATGCTCTATTGCTACTATGAAACCTTCGTGATATGCTACTTTTAATGGAAATAAGCTGTAAAAGAGGATGATGACCATGCCTAAGCGCTTGCAACTAAGTCCCCAAAACCAAAAATTGTTCAAATTGTTCTGGCCGATTTTAGTCGAACAGGCACTGACGATCTTGGTCGGGATGGTTTCTACCATTCTTGTCTCCAATGTGGGAGACTATGCGGTGGCCGGAGTAAACCTAGTCGATACGATTAACCAGATGATAATAATCTTCTTTAATGCCTTAGCCGCCGGTGCAACCGTCATGGTAGCACAGCATATTGGAGCACAGCGAAACCAGAAAGCCGGAGAAACAGCAGCCCAGTCGGTGGTTTTGGTCGTCGGTCTTGCTGCGGTCATGGGTGGGTTGACCTTTACTTTTGCGCGACCGATCCTTCATCTGTTATACGGCAATGCAGCTGCCAATGTTTTACAGGTCAGTGAGATTTATATGCGCTTTTCGGCGATTAGCTACCTGTTTTTAGGCCTGTTTAGTGTTTCAGCGGGTGCCACACGAGCCTCCGGAGATTCGAAGACCCCCATGAAAGCAGCACTGCTCTCGAATTTAGTCAATATTAGTGTAGCCGCTCTCTTAATCTTTGTCTTTCATTTAGAAGTGTATGCTGTCTCGGTTGCAGTTTTGTCCGCTCGTATGGTCAGCGGCTTATTTATGTTTTACCATGTTCGTAAACGTCAAAGTGGCGCTTTAGTTTTGCCGAAAATCAGGCTTAAAATCGATATGGATTTAGTTCGACCGGTTCTCAATATTGGTGTTCCTTCTGGTATCGACTCTTTGATTTTCCAAGGAGCCAAGGTATTGATTTCGGTCTTTCTATCTGGCATGGGTACGAAAGCTATGCAGGCCAATGCCATAGTCAATTCTGCTGGAGGATACTTATGGTTGGTAGGTAATGCCATGCAAGTAGCTGCGGTTACCATGGTAGGTCAAGCCTATGGGGCCAGACTTTATAAAACAGCAAAACAATGGATGCGAAAACTCTTGCTATATACTGCTGGTATTCAGATTCTAATGCTGGTTCCCTATCTTTTATTCTTAAACACCTTGATTTCTTTCTATGCACCTTCTCCTGAGAGTGCTCAATTGGCGAAACGAATTCTTACCATTATCTCTATCGCTCAACCCTTTGTTTATGGAGCTGCCTTCGTCTTGCCCCAGTGCTTGCGGGCGACAGGGGATGCCAGAAATACAATGGTCATTTCGGTTATCAGTTTATTTGCGTTAAGATTATTCTTTGGTTGGTTCTTTGCTCTTTATTTGGGTTGGGGTGTATTTGGCATTTGGGTGGGAATGTTAGCGGATTGGCTGGGGAGAGGCTTAGGATTTCTCTGGAGACTGGAAGCCAATCGATGGCACGGAGGCAAAATTCCGGAAGATGAAGGTGTTATTGCTTCTTAATTAGAACCTAACCCGAAAAATCAGAATGCGAAGGAATTCCTTTTTTGAGGGTTATTGCACCATAGACAAAAGCGTGCTATCCTTATGTACTATTTAAAGCGCGAACAGAAACTTTAGTTAACAGAAGGATTATCACGGAGAGGAGTCTTATTCTTGAATCCCAAACCAGGTTTCTTGAAAGAGAACAAACGATTACTGCAATTGTTTTGGCCAATTATGATTGAACAAGGGCTTACCATTTTAGTCGGTGCCGTATCAACCATCTTGGTTTCCAATGTTGGTGATTATGCCGTTGCCGGTGTCAACTTAGTAGATTCCATAAACAATTTGATTATCATCTTCTTTAATGCTATGGCCTCTGGTGCTACGGTTGTGGTTGCTCAAAGAATTGGCGCTCGCAAGAATAAAGAAGCCGGAGAAACTGCAGCTCAAGCAATAGTATTAGTAGTTAGCATGGCGATCATAGTAGGGACTTTTGCCTTTTTCTTTGCCGATCCAATTTTACGAAGCCTGTATGGACGTTCGGCAGAAAATGTATTGAGTTCAGGCACTATTTACATGCGCTTTTCCGGAATAAGTTACCTATTCTTAGGCCTATTTTCAGTCTGCGCTGGAGTAACAAGAGCGTCCGGAGATTCCAAAACCCCCATGGTGGGTGCCTTTATTTCGAATATCATCAATATTTCGATTGCTGCAACCTTAATATACGGCTATAACTTGGGCGTATATGCTGTAGCAATTGCTATGTTATCAGCGCGTATCGGTGCGGCACTGTTTATGTTCTATATGGTTAGTCATCGAAAATTCGGGGAATTGGTTTTACCCAAAATCACCTTACGTCTTAATATGGATGTGATACGTCCTATTCTGCATATTGGCGTGCCTTCAGGTGTCGACTCTTTGATTTTCCAAGGAGCGAAAGTATTGGTTTCTGTTTTCTTATCGGGAATGGGAACAGCGGCTCTGCAAGCCAACGCGATCGTCGGTTCGTTAAGCGGATTTATTAACTTAGGTGCCAATGCCTTTTCCATTGTTGGGGTGACAGTGGTAGGTCAGTCGTATGGGGCTCGCATGTACAAGCAAGCTAAAACCTTGATGCGCAAAATTTGCTTGTATTCCTCTGCCATTCAAGTATTGGCAGGGATCCCTTTTCTAATTTTCCTTGATCCGATGATTGCCTCCTATGGTCCTTCTCCGGCAGCAGCCGAAGCAGCTAAATTAATTCTGACGATTAGTGTCATCATGCATCCTTTGTTGTATCCTACGGCGTTCGTGTTGCCCGGTTCTTTACGTGCAACGGGAGATGCGCGCAATACAATGATCATCTCAATCATCAGTTTGTTCAGTTTGCGTCTTCTCGGTTCTTGGTTCTTAGGTGTTAAAATGGGCTTAGGGGTCGTTGGAATTTGGCTCTCTATGTTTTCCGACTGGGGTGGCCGCACATTAGGCTTTGTATACCGCTTAGAAAAAAACTTATGGCATGGTGGCAAAGAACCCCTAGATGAAGGTGACATCAATCCGCTTGCCAGCGACAACTAAACTAAATGAAAAAGTGCGTCTTACATAGACGTGCTTTTTTTATTTTGTACTTTGACAAGGTGAAAGTTGAGTAATATAATAGTGCTGGCAATAATTTACAGAACAGCCAAAAAATGAGAGAGGTGATTTTCAATGAATGAATCTAAAGTAAGAGAGCTTTACAGTAAAAGGGGAGTCTCGGCTACAGCTACCGACGCTGCAATCCAAGTTTGCCAGCAATTCGAAAAAGCCATGCAGAAACAAGGAGTGTCTTTTGAGACGGTAACGGTTGATTTTATCAGAAGTTACATCAAGAATCTAAT
>CAZAFY010000172.1:0-3400 GCA_964484445.1 uncultured Eubacteriales bacterium | reverse complement strand
CAGAAGAGAGGGAAGGTTTTGCACGAAATCCACTTCTATCGAGACCGCAACGGTGCTGAGCCGGTCTTAGATTATATTCGGGAGCTGCAGCAAAAAGGTGATAAAGACAGCCGGATTAAGCTCAACAAGATTCAAGATTATATTCAAATACTTAGTGAATACGGAACGCAAGCAGGGACACCCTATGTTAAGCATATAGCTGGTGAGATATGGGAGCTTAGGCCATTAAGAGATCGCATTCTATTTGTGGCTTGGATTAATGGCGGTTATGTTTTACTCCATCACTTTGTAAAGAAAACTCAAAGAACCCCAGTAAGAGAAATAGAGAAAGCCCAAAAAGCATTAGCCGATCTGATCGGAAGGAGTAAGTAGAATGAACAACCCATTAGGAAGCAATTGGAAAGATATCAGGAAAGAAATCTTCACTCCGGAAGAGATAGCCGAAAGCGAGATTAGAGTAGCACTTATAGGTGAGATTATAAAAGCCCGCAAGGAACGTGGAATAAGCCAAAAGCGCTTAGAGGAATTAAGTGGAGTAAAACAACCAATTATTGCGCGGATGGAAAAAGGAAGCACATCACCCAACCTTGGAACCATTTTAAAGGTATTAGCTCCACTGGGGAAAAGTCTCGCCATTGTCGACATCAAAAAGGAAAAATAGATTTAAAAAACTTGACAAGTGAGCGACTTTTTTGTATACTAAGTTCCTGACAATTACATTCTCATCAAGAGTGGTGGAGGGACAGGCCCTATGAAACCCGGCAACCGGCCTTTACGGTACGGTGCTAACTCCTGCACAAAACTTGTGGCAGATGAGTGGCGAACGAAACGACACGTACCCTTCTGCTTAATCGGCGGAAGGGTTTTTTTATACGTCAAACCCAAGAGAATGAATTGCAATATCATCAAGGAGGAATCAATCATGGCCAAAGAACGACACTTTTTTACTTCTGAATCGGTCACGGAAGGACACCCAGACAAAATCTGCGACCAAATTTCCGACGGCGTCTTAGATGCCATTTTAGAAAAGGATGCAGCCGCCCGGGTGGCCTGTGAGACCATTGTCTGCACCGGACTGGTTTTAGTCATGGGTGAAATCAGCACCCAAACCTATGTCGATATCCCCAACTTAGTTCGCAAAATCCTCAACGATATAGGCTACACGCGCGCCAAATACGGGTTCGATGGTGAAACCTGCGCCGTGCTCACCTCAATCAACGAGCAATCTGCCGATATCGCCATGGGCGTTAACCGCGCCCTTGAATTCCGCGATGAAGCCGATGCTGAAGCTGCCGCCGAATGGCTCGGTGCCGGTGACCAAGGCATGATGTTCGGCTTCGCCTGCAACGAAACCCCGGAACTGATGCCTGCTCCTATTCAATATGCGCATCAGTTGACTCATCGCTTAGCCCAAGTGCGCAAAGAAGATACCTTGCCCTGGCTGCGACCGGACGGCAAAGCTCAAGTCACCATTGAATACGAAGGCTTCACCCCCATTCGCATCGATACCGTTGTGATCTCGGCGCAACACGCCCCGGAAATGACCCAAGAAGAGATTCGCCGCCAGATCATGAAGCATGTGATCCAACCCGTCTTACCGGCCCATCTTATTGACGATAAAACCCGTTACCTGATCAATCCCACCGGCCGGTTTGTAATCGGTGGACCCCATGGTGATTCCGGCTTAACCGGTCGCAAGATCATTGTCGATACCTACGGCGGCATGGCTAGCCACGGTGGCGGTGCTTTCTCGGGCAAAGATCCGACAAAGGTCGACCGCTCCGCAGCCTACATGGCACGCTATATTGCCAAGAACGTGGTTGCTGCAGGCTTAGCGGCCCGCTGCGAAATCCAATTGGCCTATGCCATTGGTGTCGCCGAACCGGTTTCGGTCATGGTCAACACCTACGGCACCGGTAAATTGCCTGACGATGAACTCACCGCCCGAATCCGCAAGCATTTCGATATGCGTCCAGCCGCGATTATTCGCAAACTTCGCTTACTCCGCCCCATTTATCGCCAGGTTGCTGCCTACGGTCATTTCGGTCGCAACGACCTCGATTTACCTTGGGAGCAAACCGATATGGCGCTCACTTTAGCTTCTGCCCTTAAATAAATAGACGCCCTTTCTCGTATGACCCGCTTGGGTTTTCGAGGAAGGGTTTTCTTATTTTCATGGGGAATGAAGGAGAAAGAATCTCAAAAAATAAGGAAAGAAGGCGGTCACATGGAGCTGTTGGAGGGCACCGTTCGACGCATTACCTTTCGCAACGATGAAAACTTTTACTCCGTCTTCCGTCTCGATCTTGCGGGCAGTCGCTTTCCTGCGACCGTGGTCGGGTTCTTTCCCGCGCTCAAAGAAGGAGAACAGTTGCGCCTGGAAGGGGAATGGATCAATCACCCCACCTTCGGCCGCCAGTTCAAAACCGAAAAAAGCGAAGTCATCCTACCCACCACTGAAAACGGACTAATCCGCTACCTGGGTTCCGGCTTACTCAAGGGCATCAAGCAAAAGCGAGCTGAGGCCATGGTGCAGCAATTTGGCCAAGATATCTTGCGGGTGATTCGCGAAACCCCGGAAGCCCTCACAGCAATTCGCGGTATTGATAAAAAGATGGCCTTGCGCATCCGTGATGAGCTCGTCAGCCACAAGGAAATTGAAAACTTCATGGTCTATTTGCAAGGGTTTGAAATCAGCCCGCATTTAGCCATGCGTATTTACAAACACTACCAGAATCAGGGGACCGGCGATATGGTCAATCTGATTCGCAGCAATCCCTATCGTTTGGCCGACGAAGTCTTTGGCATAGGCTTTCGCACCGCCGATGACATTGGCAAAAAGCTGGGCATTTCCGCAGAAGACCCTCAACGTTTAAAAGCCGGCGTGCGTTTTGTCTTAAGTGAACAAACCAACGAAGGCCATTGCTACGTGCCGAAAACCCTCATTTTAGAGCAAGCGGGTAACTTCCTACAAGCCAAACCCGAACTGTTGGAACGTGCGCTCTTGGATTTGCTGCACAGCGGAGATTGTATTGGTGAAGTTGCACCCAGCGGAGAAGAGCGGGTCTATTTGGCCCCCTTCTTTTATGCAGAAAGCCGTGCTGCCCAACGCTTGCAGTGGTTGATTGCCAGCGGTGGTAGCCAACAAACCTTAACCGGAGAAGAAGCTTGGCAGGAACAATATAGGCTTCACATCGCCCCTTTGGAAGTGAATTTAGGGATTCATTTTGCCAAAGAACAAATTCAAGCTTTACAACAAGCCCTGATGAATAACGTTACTGTGATTACAGGCGGCCCCGGCACCGGTAAAACCACCATTGTCCGCGCGCTCACGTTGTTGTATCAACGGCAGCAAGCCAAAATCCTCTTGGCAGCACCCACCGGCAGAGCAGCCAAACGT
>CAZAFY010000171.1:0-3418 GCA_964484445.1 uncultured Eubacteriales bacterium | reverse complement strand
GATTTACTGGGATCCGCTCTTGCTGCATAGAATCACGCATGCGAATCGTGACACAGCCATCTTCCTGAGTTTGAAAGTCCACTGTTATGCAGAAAGGAGTGCCTGCCTCATCCCATCGTCGATACCGTTTGCCGATACTACCGGCATCATCATATTCAACTTGCCACTTCTTTTGTAATTGCTTGTAAATCGCTTCAGCTTGATCGCCCAGTTTCTTTGATAAAGGCAAAATAGCTGCCTTAACCGGTGCTAAGGCCGGGTGTAATCTAAGCACGACCCTAATATCACCATCTTCAAGCGTTTCTTCATCATAGGCATCCAATAAAAACATTAATGCCAACCTCTCTACGCTGACAGAGGGTTCAATACAATAGGGTAAATACTTTTCATTGGTAACAGGATCAAGAACTTGCAGATCTTTGCCGGAATGTTCTTGATGAACTCTCAAGTCATAATCGGTTCGATGCGCGACTCCCCATAATTCTCCCCAACCAAACGGGAATTTATACTCTACATCGGTAGTCGCCTTGGCATAATGAGAAAGCTCTTCAGCATCGTGATCGCGAAGGCGTAAGTTCTCTGCTTGAACCCCTAAAGATAATAAGAACTCGTAGACAAAGCTTCGCCAGTGTTGAAACCATTGCATATCTTCCGAATTTTCGCCGTCTCCCGGTTTGCAGAAAAACTCAAGCTCCATCTGTTCAAACTCACGGGTGCGGAAAATAAAATTCCCGGGGGTGATCTCATTTCGGAAGGACTTACCGATTTGACCAATGCCAAACGGCGGTCGTCGACGTGTAGATATGAGGACATTCTTGAAATTGACAAAAATTCCTTGAGCGGTCTCGGGGCGCAAATAAACTAAGGCACTGCTGTCCTCTGTAACGCCTTGGTGGGTTTTGAACATCAGGTTAAACTGACGAATATCGGTATAATCTAAAGCACCACATTGAGGACATACGATTTTTTCGACCTCAATATATTGCTTCATCTGTTCGTTACTCCAGCCGTCCGCACTCAAGTCCAATCCTTTTTTATTAGCATGCTCTTCAATCAGCTTATCTGCCCGATACCGGCTTTTACATTTGCGGCAATCCATCAGCGGGTCCGAAAAACCTCCTACATGACCGGAAGCAACCCAGGTTTCGGGATTCATTAAAATACCTGCGTCCATGCCAACATTAGCCGGTGTCTCTATAACGAATTTTCTCCACCAAACTTTTTTGATGTTATTTTTCAATTCCACACCAAGAGGACCATAATCCCAGGTGTTGGCTAACCCTCCGTAAATTTCAGAACCTGGAAACACATATCCCCTGGTTTTACAAAGTGTCACCAATTTCTCCATGCTTTTAGTGCTCATTTGACTTCTCCGTTCTATTGAAAATAACTGATTTTCATCGCGTCGCGTACTTCCTTCATAGTTTGCTCTGCAACTTCACAGGCTCTATCGGTTCCGGCAAGAAGGATTTCATCAATCAACTTCGGATTGTTTTGATACGGAATCCTGCGTTCTCTCATCGGTTCCAAAAGCTCGTTGATCTTTTGGCTCAATCGCTTTTTGCAAGCCACACAACCAATACTTCCTGCTCTGCAACGCATTTCAATATCTGCCACCTCTAGTGGATTAAACACCTTATGATATTCAAAGACCGTACAAACCTCAGGGTGTCCCGGGTCGGTAGCACGGATCCTAGCCGGATCTGTTACAGCTGAACGAATGCGGGCTTCTACTTCCTTGGCTGAGTCCGAAAGAAAAATGGCGTTATCCAAGCTTTTTGACATTTTTGCTTTGCCATCTAACCCTACCAACCGTCCCACTTGGCCAACTAAGGCTTCCGGAACAACTAAAACCGGGCTGTATAATTCATTAAATCTTCTGGCAACTTTCCGGGTAAACTCAATATGAGGAACTTGATCCTGACCTACTGGCACTAAGTCTGCCTTGCAGAACGTGATATCTGCTGCTTGCGATACCGGGTACCCCAAAAAGCCATAACTCATGTCTGTATATCCGTGTTGTTCTGCTTCGGTTTTAATGGTTGGATTGTGACGCAAAACATTGACGGAAACGAAGTTGGAATAGAAAATGGTCAATTCGGCAATTTGCGGAACCAAGGACTGAACGAAAATCGTTGCTTGATTTGGATCAATACCGATTGCCATATAATCTTCAGTTACCTGTCTGACTGATTCGGCCAGTTTTTCAGGGTGCTCCCAGTTCGTTGTCAATGCCTGCACATCTGCTACTATAAGGAATGTCTCATAATCGTGCTGTAGAGCCACCCTGTTTGCTAAAGAGCCCACGTAATGACCCAAATGTAACTTCCCTGTCGGGCGATCCCCGGTCAGAATTCTCTTGCGTTGTTTCATAGGACTTCTCCTTTCACTATGGTTTCATGCCAAGTCAAGCCTGGATAATCGATTTGCCGTAACGCCTCATATAAAACAATTGCCACAGCACTTGACAAATTCAACGACCTTGTTTCGTTTAAGATGGGAATTCGTATATTGGTTTCCGGATTCAAAGATAATACTTCCGGAGGCAACCCTCTTGTTTCGGGTCCAAAAACCAAGCAATCCCCTTGCTTGTAACTCTTTTGATGATACGATTGTGTTGCTTTGGTTGTAGCGAAGAACATCCGATGTTCTCCATATTGATCCATAAAATCTTGCCAAGAGTCGTGGATCTCCAGTTTTAGAAATTGCCAATAATCCAATCCCGCTCGCTTCAGATATTTATCTTCCAATGAGAATCCCAATGGCTTCACCAGATGCAAGGTACAGTCAGAAGCCGCACACAGTCGCGATATATTACCGGTGTTGGGTGGAATTTCCGGCTGATACAGAACCACATGAAGTGACATGCCATTCATCCCCTCTTGATTAAATTAGTGTTTTTCAAATTGCGCTTCCACTAATTTGCGAATTTGCTCCATTGCTTTAGGTAGGTTTTCCGGATTTTTACCCCCAGCTTGTGCTAAGTCGGGTCGTCCACCGCCACCACCACCAACTAATTTAGCTGCTTCGCGAATCAGGTTCCCCGCGTGAAAAACTTTCACCAGATCCTTTGTAGCTGCTGCTAACAGACTAGCCTTTCCGTCAATCTCGGCTGCTAAAACAACGATCCCTTTACCCATTTTATCTCGCAGGATATCGGCCATTTGTCTTAGGTCGTCTGCTTTCTCTACTGTGACTTGCGCAATCACAGTCGGTATCCCTTCAATTTCAAACTTGCCTTTCAGCAATACATCCATTTGATCAGCTGTATTTTTTGCTGATAAGCTTTCTAATTTTTTCTCGGTTTCACGAAGTTGTGCGAGAAGTTGGCTGACTCTCAATGGCAATTCATCCTCTTTACTTTTTAAGAGATTTGCCATTTCAGTCAGAATATTCTCTTTGTCCTGATTGTATTCAA
>CAZAFY010000170.1:0-3472 GCA_964484445.1 uncultured Eubacteriales bacterium | reverse complement strand
GAAAAGCAATAAAGTAATACTGAGATTCCTTCTCGGTTCTCCATTGAAATTATCGCTCTTCTCGGTCGTAATTGATTCCACAACCGCTGGGTTGCTGAATCTCTTTCGAGTTATAAATCGATGTGAAAATGATGACCAAAGCGGTCACTAGAAACGGCAAGGCCCCATAGAGGGAATTGGGAATGTTGATAACTTGCTTGGGAATATAGAAACGTAAAACACGCAATGCTCCAAAGATCACCGAGCCCATAATGGCTTTGTAAGGATTCCAACCGGCAAAGATGACCAAAGCTACAGCGATCCAACCCAACCCGCTGACCGAGTTGGCAGTCCAGGTTCCCCCGGCGGTAATGACAGCGATATAAGCCCCTGCTAACCCGCTCATCGCTCCTCCGAAGCCAATGGCCAAATACTTGGTGCGAGCCACGTTAATTCCCGAAGCATCGGCTGCAGCCGCATTTTCACCGACAGCTCGTAAGTTCAAACCATGGATATTGCGGTAAAGAAACCACCCGGCAGTTACCGAAATCGCCAGCGCCGCATAAACAAAACCATTGTATTGAAAAAAGAGCTTACCTAAAACGGGAATACTGCTGAGGCCCGGAATCGAAACCGGTTTAAAGAAGGACATAAACTGGGCATCCAAAACTGCGGTACGGGTAGGAGAATTGGTGGTAATGGTTTCACCGACAAAGTTGGCAAAGCCCGTTCCAAAAATAGTTAAGGCTAGACCGGTCACGGTTTGGTTCGCCTTTAAAGTTACGGTGAGGAGTGCGTAAATCATGGAAGCTAATATCCCTGAACCAATAGCAGCCAGTAAGAATAGAATCGGGTTCTTTGAGTAGTAGGCTACGGTGAAGCCACTGGCGACCCCGATATACATCATACCTTCGACCCCTAAATTCAGGTTTCCGCCTTTTTGAGTGATAATCTCTCCCAGTGTTGCAAACAAGAGCGGAGTTCCGGCGACCACGACTGCAAAAATGAAACTGGAAATGTAATTGATATCCATTGTTTACTCCCCTCTGTTCCGCAAAACAATTCGATATCGAATGAAGAATTCAAAGCCCAAGACGAAGAAGAGGATAATCCCCTGCAGGACGTCGGCGGCTGAGGCCGAGATCTTAAACATTGATTGAATATAGCCGCCACCTTTTTCCAAAACGGCAAAGATCATAGAAACCAGCAAGATGACCGGGGAACTCAAGTTCGCCAGCCAAGCTACAATAATAGCGGTAAAGCCTACTCCACCGGCTACAGTATCAGTCAAGGTACGATCGGCTCCGGTTGCTTGCAGCATACCGGCTAAGCCTGCCATACCTCCGCTGATAAACATGGTACGCATGATAATTTTTCGCACGTTCATTCCGGCATATGTTGCAGTTTTTTCGCTTTCACCAACGACGGCGATTTCGTATCCGTGTTTACTGTATTTCATATACACATAAACGGCAGGAATCAACAAAAGAGCAATAATCCAACCAAAATGTACTCCCAAAGGTAAGCTCAAACGAGCATTGGCGGCAAAACGTGCAATCTGCGGGAATCCTTTGGCACCCGGATCTTTCCAAGCACCCTCTCGCAAGAATTGCACCACATAGAGCGCGATGTAATTGGCCATTAAGGTCAAAAGTGTTTCATTGGTTGAAAATCGTGCTTTGAAGAAAGCGGGGATCAACCCATATAATCCTCCCGCGACGATGCCGGCAACAGCCATGACACCAAGTAACACAAAATGCGGCCAGTCGGAATGAAACAAGGCGAAATATGAGGCAGCAACTGCACCTACGATCATTTGCCCTTCGGTTCCGATGTTCCAGAATTTCATCTTAAAAGCCAAACTGACAGCCAAGGCGTTGATTAACAATGGAATGGCGATTTTAACGGTCCCTTGGGTGCTCATCACCGAACCAAAACTACCTTTCCACATGGCAGCATAGACTTCAAGAGGTTGATGCCCTAAAGCCCAGAGGAAGATTCCTCCCGCCAACAATGCTGCTACGACTGCCAAGATTCGTAAAAGAATGCCTCTGGTTTCGTTCTCTTCTCGAATTCGGACGATTCTTAATAGGGGTTCTCTTCCCCCAACATTGTTAGGACTTCGTCGAAGCATGTTGGTCCCCCCTTACTTGGTCAAGTTTCTGCCCGGTCATCAGTAAGCCCAGCATTTCTTTGGTGGCTTCCTCGGCAGGTAAGACTGCTTGTATTTTGCCGTCGAACAACACCATGATGCGGTCGCATAACTCCAACAAGACATCTAAGTCTTCTCCAATGAAAAGCACTGCCACGCCCTGGGCCTTTTGCTCGTTCAACAGATGATAAATCGTATACGAGGAATTGATATCCAACCCTCGCACCGGGTAAGCGGTAATCAGCACATTGGGTTGCGATTCGATTTCTCTGCCCAGTAAAACCTTCTGTACATTGCCTCCCGAAAGTTTCCGCACCGGTGTTTCGGTATCGGGGGTAATGATCCCCAACCGTTTAATCAACGACATCGCTTGCTCTTTGGCAGGCTTACGATTCACAATCGGTCCTTTGGCATCGCGATACGTTTTGAGCAGCATATTATCGGTCATACCCATGGAAGCTACCAAGCCCATGCCGAGGCGATCTTCAGGAACAAAGCTCATACTAATGCCTAAACGAATGATTTCGTCGGGGGTTTTACCAACGATATTTTGCTTATAATAAAGGATAGCGCCTTTTTCCACCTTGTGCAATCCGGCCATGGCTTCGCAGAGCTCTTTTTGTCCGCTACCTGCGATTCCGGCAACGCCTAAGATCTCACCTTTGCGCAAGTCAAAATTGACGTCTTTCAACGCCTCAATGCCTTCAGCATTGCGCACCCCTAAATGTACGATTTCAAGAATCGGTTCCGATTTTTCGGTGACCGGTCGTTCGATTGATAAATCTACTGCGCGACCCACCATGAGTTCGGTCAGTTCGGCCGCGGTTGTTTCCGATGTAATGACCGTAGCAACACTTTCGCCTTTACGCAAAACCGCTACTCGGTCGCTGACTTCCATAACTTCATTCAGCTTATGGGTAATGATAATAATAGAATTGCCTTCGTCTCGCATACGACGAATGATCGTGAACAGTTTCTGGCTCTCTTGCGGTGTCAGAACCGCTGTAGGTTCATCCAAGACCAGAACTTTTGCTCCGCGATAAAGAACTTTGACGATTTCCACCGTCTGTTTTTCACTGACGGACATGTCATATACTTTTTTATTGGGGTCCACTTCCAACCCGAAGTGTTCGCTAATAGTTCGCACCTTCTCCGCCAGAGCTTTGGTGCTTTGTCCTTGGGTTTTGGTCCCTAAGACAATATTTTCGGTAGCAGTTAAATTTTCCACCAGTTTATAGTGTTGGTGGATCATACCTATGCCCAATGATAAGGCATCTTGGGGGGAAACAATATGCACCTCTTGTCCATAAACAAAAACAGAACCGCTGTCGGGGTGATAAA
>CAZAFY010000169.1:0-3491 GCA_964484445.1 uncultured Eubacteriales bacterium | reverse complement strand
AGGAGATGATCTTTTCAACAGGAATTTTTGAATCAGAAAGCGAATAATATAGTTGATTACGCTCTGAAAGGATGAATGAGTTGAATGTTTTATTCTCAAAGATGAAAGAAGTCTTGAGTGCGGTGCTTCCAATTACGATCATCGTGGTCCTGTTGCACTTTACACTCACCCCTTTGTCACAGGATGTGTTCCTTCGTTTTATAATAGGTGCACTGCTGATCATCTTTGGTCTTACCATTTTTTTATTTGGGGTTGATATCGGAATTTCTCCCATTGGTAATGCCTTGGGGAAAGGGATCGCTAGGAGTAATAAGGTTTTGATTGTCATCATTGCCGGACTATTCTTAGGATTTTTCATCTCTATTGCTGAACCCGATTTGCATATTTTGGCAGAACAGGTTTCGCAAATCACAGGAGGCGGCTTAGCAAAATTGGATTTAGTCATGGTCGTTTCCTTGGGAGTAGCCGCTTTAGTTGCATTTGGTTTGATCCGTATTGTCTTTAACTTTCCTTTATATAAACTTCTAACAATTCTGTATTTGACGATTTTTGGCTTGTCCCTATTTGTTTCTTCCGATTCATTAGCCATTGCCTTCGATTCCTCGGGTGCCACAACCGGTGCTATGACAGTACCGTTTATTTTGGCGTTGTCAGTAGGTGTATCAATGCTTAAAAAAGACAGCAAGGCCTCAGAAAAAGATAGCTTTGGGCTGGTGGCCATTGCTTCAAGTGGCGCGATCTTGGGTGTGTTGCTGATGAGTGTTTTTCGTAATTCGGGGGTTGATCCCGTTCAAACCGGATCGCTTCCTCCTTCTACTGTTTATCAAGGTATAACGACTCCTTTTTTAACGAAACTTCCAATTGTGAGCGGGGAAGTCATGCTATCACTTCTCCCTATCCTTATCATTTTCTTGACTTATCAAGTTTTTTCTTTAAGGTTACCCCTTCGTCAATTAAGGCACATCATGTTTGGTCTGGTTTTTACTCTAGTCGGACTGATTCTCTTTTTATTAGGTGTCAATGCCGGCTTTATGGAAGTGGGTCGCATTGTGGGAGCTCAATTAGCTGCCATGCATCCGGCCTATGTGGTGATTGCTGGCTTTGTATTGGGAAGCGTGACAATTCTAGCAGAACCGGCAGTTAGTGTTTTAACGCATCAAATAGAAGACGTTACCACAGGTTATGTCAAACGATCTGTTGTTTTAGCAGCTTTGGCGCTGGGTGTGGGAGTCGCTGTGGCTTTATCGATGTTACGCATTCTCATTCCAAATCTCCAATTGTGGCATTTTCTCTTACCGGGTTATGCTTTTTCGATACTGCTCATGTATTTTGTGCCGAAATTGTTCGTAGGTATTGCGTTCGATTCCGGGGGCGTGGCATCGGGACCGATGACGGCCAGTTTCATCTTAGCGTTCTCACAAGGAGTAGCAAGTGCCATAGAAGGAGCCAATGTGATGACCGATGGCTTTGGTGTAATTGCTATGGTTGCCATGGCACCCTTGATTACCTTACAAATATTGGGTATGGTTTTCCGAGCCAAATCCGGAAAGGCAGGAATTTCTTCATGAGTATAGATTTTAAGAAAAGTGTTGAATTGATTAATGTGATTGTCAATCACGGTGAAGGTAGCAAAGTGGTTAAAATGGCAAAACAACTCGGATTGCCAGGAGGAACCATGCTTTATGCAAAGGGTACAGCGCGCAATACAGTTTGGGATTTTATGGGGTTGGCCGATGTACGAAAAGAAATCGTGCTCATGGTGGCTGAAAAAGAGATAGCATACAAAGCCCTCGATGAAATAGCTCGATCTATGAATTTTGGCAAACCAAATCGAGGGATTGCTTATAGTACGACAATTTGTGCAGTGTTAGGCACAAAGAGTTGTGCGTTTGATCAGATAACGCAAGAAAGAGGAGATACTGAGATGGTGTATCAAGCAATAACGATCATTGTAGATAAAGGTAAAGCGGAATTGGTGATCGACGCCGCCGTGAAAGCCGGCTCAAAGGGTGGAACCGTGATCAATGGGAGAGGCTCGGGAACCCATGAAACAGCGCGTTTATTTGCAATGGATATTGAACCGGAAAAGGAAATAGTATTGATTTTGGCCGAACAAGAAAAGACAGATAGTATTGTTGCATCGATTCGTGAGTCTTTACAGATCGATCTACCCGGGAATGGAATCATTTATGTTCAACCGGTTAATCGAACCTATGGGTTGGTTAAATAAGAATTATTTCTAAGAAGGAATCAAACCAGACAAAAGCGAATGAAATGGAATTAAGTTTTTAAGAGGTGTCATAGTGAAAAAGTGGTTAGTTGTAGCGATGGTCTTTGTCCTCGCGGTGGGTCCGCTTTTCCGTGGTTTATTTTTTGCTTATGAAATGTTTTTTTCGTTTGCTGTGTTAGCTTTCTTGGGAGGTGCCTACTTATTTTTAAAGTGGCGTGATCAAGAGGCTCTATTGCTGCGCCATAGCACCTTCTACTGCGGGTTGGGATTACTGGCGGCGTATATGCTATCTTTTTTTACTTCGGTCAATCCGAGGGGGAATATTGAAGCGGTAATGCAATTAATAATCTATTTGCTGATTTTCGTCGTGCTTTTCGACTATTTCCGAGAACACAAAGAACAAATCGCAACCCTCTTTTTCGTTCCTTTGACTGCCGGGGGATTGGTTTCCGCACTTTTGGGGGTCGCCGGTTATACGAGATTTTTCACCGGAGATTGGGCGACCATTAACAGTTCGCGCATTCATTCTACCTTACAATACGCTAACACTGCGGCCGTCTATTTTTTACTGATCGCGCTTTTGCTGATCGCTTTGATCCTCAACAGCAAGAAACTGTGGGTGAAAGCAATTCTGGCCGGTGTTGGACATATTCTACTGATGGCTTTGTTTTTCACAAGCTCACGCGGTGTTTTTTTGGTTTTCCCGCCTTTGGTTTTCTTAGTTTTATTTTTGGTCATGCCCAGTGGAGCTCGTTTTCCAAGCTTTTTAACAGTTGTTGCCCTTATGGCACCCATGGTGGTTACCCTGCAGAAATTCAATGTTGCGGCTCAAGCGGGTGCATTAGGAACGACGTTTGAATGGTTGTTGATCGGCTCTGGGTTAGCTGCAGTTCTTATGCTCGTATTTGGTGCGTTGCTGAGATTACCAATTAGTACGACGAACAAGTGCATAATGTTAGCGTTGACCGGTATCGCCGTGATTCTGGTTGGGGTTTTTAAAGGCCCGGTGATTGGTGAGGCTGTAAAACAGTTCATTTTAACCAACATCCCGCAGAATGTATTGAATCGGATGCAAGACATCAATTTAGAGACCAACTCGGTTGTGATGCGGTTAGAGTTTTACAAAGAAGCGTGGACTTTGATCCAACGCCAATGGTGGTTGGGCTACGGCGGAGGTGGCTTTGCTTCGTTGTATCAGAGCGTGCAAAAGCTGTATTATGCGGCGAGACTAGTACATAATCATTATCTTCAAGTTTTTGTG
>CAZAFY010000168.1:1933-3505 GCA_964484445.1 uncultured Eubacteriales bacterium | reverse complement strand
TGGTACGAGTCAAAGATGTGTCGAGAGCGGCGATTTTGAAAATGCTCGATGCCGGGGCAGATGGTTTAGTGATTCCCTGTCTGAGAACGGTAGCAGAAGTGCAGGAAATCATTGAACACGGCAAGTATGCTCCGTTGGGGAAACGCGGTTTTGCCTTGGGACGCAGATCCGGCTATGGCGTTGAAGCCTTTGCAGCAGATTTGGAACACTATTTTGCTGTCAATAATGCTGAAACGATGCTAATCCCCATGTGTGAGACGCGGGAATTCCTAGAGCAAATCGAAGAAATCGTGCGTTTAGAGGGCGTGGACGGCATCTTTGTCGGTCCCTTTGATTTGTCGGTAGCCCTTGGCAAACCCGGACAATTCAATACCCTTGAGTTTCAAACGGCGTTAGGTAGGATTGTTCAGGCGTGCGCTGAGGTTCATAAACCAGCCTTCATCTTTGCAGCGACCCCTGCCATGGCAGTGGAACAAGTCAAGCTTGGCTACCGAGGGATTGCCTTGAGCACAGATCTACAAACTCTGATTCATGCGTATCGTCAGAATCTAACCACCATAAAGCAAGCAGGAATTTAACTACGCTTGTCGAAAGAAATCCTAACAAGATAGAAAGAAGGGAACCTATGAAAATCATTGACATGCATTGCGACACCTTAGGGGGCGCATATCGCGATCCGGAAAATTTCAGCCTGTTCTCCAACGAAGCCAGTATCGACTTTCAGAAAATGAAAAAGGGCGATTATATGGCCCAATTCTTTGCTATGTTTTTACCTCCGCGTCATATGGCCGAAAAAGCCGGTCGGGTCTTGCCGGCAGATGACGAAATGATCAACACCATGGCGTCCACCTTAATGCGTGAAATTAAAAAACATTCCGACCTGATCGCTTTTTCCCGCAATGCCGAAGAGCTCTTAGCCAACGATAAAGCCGGCAAAATGTCTGCTTTCCTCACCATTGAAGACGGCCGCTCCGTGGAAGGCAGCTTTGATAAACTGCAACAATATTATGATTTAGGCGTACGCCTGATTTCCTTCACCTGGAACTATGCCAACTGCTTTGGTTCACCGAACTCTTTAGATAAAGATGTGATGAACACCGGCTTGACCCCATTCGGCAAAGAAGCAGTGGAATGGATGAACCATAAGGGTATGCTGATTGACGTTTCTCATCTTTCCGATGCCGGCTTCTTTGATGTTGCTCGCTTAAGCAAGAAACCTTTTGTGGCTTCTCACTCCAATTGCCGCGCTTTAAGCGGTCACCAACGCAACCTAACCGATGAAATGATCCCGCTCCTAGCCAAAGCCGGCGGAGTATCGGGCATCAATTTCTGTGCACCGTTCCTCTCGGAAGATCTCACCAGCAAATTCAGTTTGATCAGCGATATGGTTCGCCATGTCAAACATTTCGTAAAATTAGGTGGTATTGAGTGTGTTGGCTTAGGATCCGACTTTGATGGCATTACCGGCACTTTAGAAGTCAATGATGCATCCATGATGCCCAATCTCTTGCATGCATTGAGCAAAGAAGGTTTTACCGACGATCAAATCGAAAAAATCGCTTACACCAATGT
>CAZAFY010000168.1:0-1833 GCA_964484445.1 uncultured Eubacteriales bacterium | reverse complement strand
TGAGCAAAGAAGGTTTTACCGACGATCAAATCGAAAAAATCGCTTACACCAATGTCTTGCGGGTTATCAAAGAGAGTCTTAAATAACCGCCAAAGGGTCTTTAAAACCAGGGCGTGATCTTGTCGCGCCTCGGTGTTTTATATCATTAGTGTTTTATATAAGAGAGGAGGAAATCCTATGCAATACAATATCGAAGCGAATCTCTTGCACAACTTAAAGCAGGCAAACCCACTCTTTTGGATCAACCCGCTTCAAAGGGAGGACGAGTCTGAGTTGGCCTCAGCAGAGGGGATTGAAGATGCACGCCAACGCTTACAACGCTTTGCTGCCTATTTTGCAGCTGTTTTTCCGGAAACACAGGCACACGGTGGGTTGATCGAATCTCCCTTGGTCGAAATTCCACGTTTCAAAGACGCTTTACAAAGTGAAAGTTCGAAGAACTTAGTGGGACGGCTGTTCCTCAAAGGAGACCATGCTCTGCCGATTTCCGGTTCAATCAAAGCCCGTGGCGGAATCTATGAGGTCCTAGTCCTAGCGGAGAAGATTGCCTTTCAAAGTGGTTTACTTAAAATCGATGATAATTACAGCATCTTGGCCGAAGCGAAGTTCCGAGAGCTGTTTCATCAGTATGCAGTAGCCGTTGGTTCTACTGGTAATTTAGGCCTCTCCATTGGCATCATCAGTGCAAAATTAGGCTTTCGAGTCACCGTTCATATGTCTGCTGATGCTCGTCAGTGGAAGAAGGATATGCTACGCGCCAAAGGTGCTCGGGTTGTTGAACACCTGGGAGACTTTCAAATGGCAGTGGAAGAGGGACGTAAGCAAGCCGCGTTGGACCCGAAATGCCATTTTGTCGATGATGAGAACTCCTTCGATTTATTCTACGGTTATAGCGTTGCAGGCAAGCGCACCGCGGAGCAGTTGAAGACAGCAGGAGTCACCGTCGACGAAAGCCATCCTCTTTTTGTTTATTTGCCCTGCGGAGTCGGTGGAGGCCCCGGTGGGGTAACCTATGGCTTAAAGCAAGAATTTGGTGCCAACGTGCATTGCATTTTTGTGGAACCGGCACAGTCACCGTGTATGTTGTTAGGGTTGGCAAGTGGCTTACACGACGGCATTTCTGTGCAAGATATTGGCTTAAGCGGAAAAACCGGTATGGACGGCTTGGCTGTTGGAAGACCTTCGAAACTAATCGGTCGCATTATTGGCCACCGGTTAGACGGGATTTACACCTTGGCCGAGGAAACGCCCTATCAATACTTGTTGAAATTATGGGAAACCGAAACGATTGCCGTGGAACCTTCTGCGGCAGCTTCATTGCCGGGGTTTCGTTTGGTGCAAGAGGATAGCAGCTACGTTCAGCGGTTTACCCCAGAACAATGGGAAAATGCGACCCATATTGCTTGGTCAACCGGGGGTAGCATGGTACCGGCTGACGAAATGGAAGTGTATCGGGCTAAGGGAAGGGTTTAAAATAAGAAAAGAGCGCAAGTACAAGAAAACAGCGAAGAACGTTGAGTTCGTTCTCCGCTGTTGTTTTTTATGTGTAAATTTGTAAAGACTAAATCTTCATCTTGGGATCTAATGCATCGCGCAGGCCGTCGCCCATTAGGTTGAAGGATAACACAGTCAACATGATCGCTAGACCGGGGTAGGTGGAAATGTGTGGTGCTTTTAAGATGTAGGTGCGTCCTTCGTTAAGAATGGAGCCCCAGGTGGATTGCGGTGGTTGCGCGCCGAATCCTAAGAAAGTCAAACTGGATTCCAAGATAATAACACTGGCAATGTTTAAAGTAGCCATAACAATAATCGGCACTACGGCATTGGGCAGAA
>CAZAFY010000167.1:0-3505 GCA_964484445.1 uncultured Eubacteriales bacterium | reverse complement strand
TTGTCAAGCTTTTTCTCAAGAAAGTTTTTTTACGAACTATCGAATAGTGACTATGAACTTCATAAACAACTGCTTGAGTTTTAGATGCGGCAGTGATAGCATATACGACTGTGCGAAATCTATTTTCGCATTGTTCGACTCAAATTGAACTAAAGAAAGGACATCACTACTATATGGCTACATCATCTCAATCATCCAACATTGCGAATCCGGCTCCGCTTGGTCTTCTTGGTTTTGGTATGACCACTATTCTGTTAAATATCCACAATGCCGGCTTTACTCCTTTGTCTATTGTCATTTTGGCCATGGGTTTAGCGGTTGGCGGCGTTGCCCAAATCATTGCAGGCTTCATGGAATTCAAGAAGGATAACACCTTTGGTGCTACAGCCTTCACTGCTTATGGTTTCTTTTGGTTGTCTTTAATCTTGATATGGGTTCAACCCTTCCCCAACATTGCAGCTGCCGATCCTCTAAGCATGGGTTGGTATCTGAGTTTGTGGGGTATCTTTTCCTTTTTTATGTTCATCTGCACCTTCAAGCATAATCGTGCAACGCAAGTGGTTTTCGGTAGTTTAGTCGCTCTGTTTTTTCTTTTAGCAGCAGCGAATTTTACCGGTTCAGACCAAATTCACACCTTTGCCGGTTATGTTGGTATTTTCTGTGGTTCTTCAGCACTATATAACGCTATGGGGCAGATCCTGAACCTGGAGTTTGGAAAAAAAGTGTTGCCTTTATAAGAAAACAAGATATATAAGATGCATTGAAATGGGCTCCCATGGTTAAGACCATGAGAACCCATTTTTTGTTTTTTAATCATATCCCGTTCTGAAAATAATGTAAAATCCGTATACCTTCCGTCAAAATAGTTTTGACGATGACCACTCCGGAAATAAGGTAAAAACTGATTTGCCAAACACCGGCGCGTCTAAAAAAAAGCGAGACTGCACCGACCACCACAGCCACTGCACCTAAGAGGCACAAGCTGGTCATTTCCCATCCTTGCATGGGAATCACAGAATTTGGGCTGCCAATCCCATCTTTCATCCCGCTTAAGAATGACAGGAACATTCCATAGAAGAATACGATCAAAACCAGGCTACCCCAATTGGTTATGTTTGAGTTTTTTGAGACGATCCAACCGAAAAACAAAAAGAATACGAGCAATGCAATGGTTGAAATTAGATTCCATGGAGCGGGAAAGTAAAGTTTTGACATGATTGATCCTCCTTTAATTGTATTGAAAGCAAAGTTACATTCAAATCGCGCACAAAGCTCAGAAAAGCGAAGAGCTCTGCTGAATCTTGAAATCTACCAATCAAGAATGTGTTACCTTCATAGGTAGCGCGAATGTCAAGATTCGAGAATTCACAAAATCTCTTCTTCTCAATTTTACTACCTAAGACGATTTCATAGACCGACATGAATTGATCCTCCTTTTTTCAACTTCGCTTTCAGTATAACGTTTGGTTCCGTCCTTTTCACCAGTGCAAACAATGGTTTTATTTAAAAAAACACCCCACTGTTTTCAGTGGGGGTCCAGATGCAGTTCTTTGGCTTTTAGAACCGCCTGCATTCGGTTTTTGACTTCCAGTTTTGAGTAAAGGTGGGAAATATGCCACTGCACCGTATTTAGAGAGATATATAACTTTTGAGCAATCTCTCTGTTGGACAATCCTTGACTTAGTAAGCTCAATACCTCTTTTTCACGCTCACTGAGCGTCTCACCATAGGAATTAACCGCAACAGCATCGGTTTCTTTGCATTTGATTTGGAACACTTGTAAGGAGCTCAGAATATCATACGATATTTTACGGCAAAGCTCTTCTCCCAATTGACCCCACTCTTCTTTCTCTGCTTTCGTAACTCTTTCAGAAGTTAGATTTGACATGACAACATAGAGTGGTCCAAAGTACGAAGGAATCACCGGAAAAACACGAAGTGCTTCTTGCAGCATTTGCTTGCACAATCGAACGGCTTGATCTGTTTCTTTCATGGCGTTTAAGCAGCCAACATAATTGGTGAGGGCTAAGACCGTAACGAATTGCATTCCTAAGCTTTTGCCCTCGCTATAGGCTCGCTCTAACGTTTCTTTGGCTAGATTTCCTTTGCCTTTGCTGAATTGCGCACGCCCTAAAGCATTTAGAGCAGACACTCTGGCAATGGGATCCCAGGGTTGCAAATCCTGTAAAGCGGTTTCAGCAAACCTTTCCGGATCTTGCTTTTCATAAGCTGCCAACATGGCTTTAAGGTAATAATACAAGCCACGATTATGAGGAGACAAACTCTTCACAATCTCTTGACTCAAGTCCTTTTCGTACTCTTTGGCTTCGCCGATTCTGCCGAGAATATAATAAATAATGGGTTTCCGTATCTTAAGGACTTCGCTATCTATAATATATTCTGGAGGAAGTTGATCCATGGCACGGGCTAAGATCCCTAATTGAGCATAACGAAAAGCATCCTGGACTGTTTCTTCAAGGTAAAGGGTCGCAAGTTTAAAGTCTTTAGCTCTCAAAGCATATTCAGTCGCTTCTTCAAATAACCTTTTTGCAGCCATCCAGTGAGCAATACGAACGTTCCCCAACTCTCGTTCTGCGCTTGATATCATACTCTTTAAAGTCGCAGCGAACAAATGATGATATCGAAACCAGGTTCTTGACTGATCTAACGAAATCAAGAAAAGATTGGCTTTTTCCAGCTGTTTAAGCAAAAGCTCGCTATCTTGTCTTCCGGTCAATTCTTGACAAAGCTCGCGATTCATACGGTCACACAAGCATGTTTGTAATAAGAACTCGCGTATTTCGGGATTAAGCTGATATAAAACTTCTTCAACCAAATAGTCGATTACATACCGGTCGGTTCCATCGAATCGTTCTAAAATTTCTTCGCTTTCTTTGCCGCTGGTGTTCTTGAGCAGAAGTGTAGCCAGTTGCAGACCCGCAATCCATCCTTCTGTTTTTTCACGTAATTTTCGGATGTCAGACTCTTTAAAAGTCTGACCCTTACTTTTGAGCAGAAGTTGGCTTGTTTCTTCTACCGAGAAAGCTAAATCGATCATGCGGATCTCGTTCATTTTTGCCCCAGCACGGTAGCGAGCCAAAGGAAGTGGTGGGTCTTCTCGGGTCAAGAGCATGATGTGCAGGTTTGGAGGTTGATAGTCCAAAACCCGTCGAATCAATTGGTGGATTTTTTCGTTTGTGATCAGATGATAATCATCGAAGACCAAAATGCAAGGTTCTGAAACACTACTCAATACGTTAATCCAATTCAAAATCATCTCTTCAGGAGACTGAAAAGCGCTCTCGGCAAGTAAAAAGTCAATCTCTGTGTTCGTTACACCGTTGAATCGCCGAGTTGCTTCCAGTAAATAAGCCAGAAAGCGTTGCACCTCGTTATCGGAATCATCGAGCGAAATCCAGGAACTCCTATGGTGGATTCTTTCCAAAAAAGAAACTGCCACCGTAGATTTTCCATAACCTGCGGGTGCAGAAATTAATGTTAGGGT
>CAZAFY010000166.1:0-3514 GCA_964484445.1 uncultured Eubacteriales bacterium | reverse complement strand
TTACCGACGAAATCGAAATCGTGGTACCGGAAGAATTCTGGTACAAAGCCGAAGATGGTTGGGATGTCCAGGGTTGGTTAATCAAACCTGCTGGCTGGAAAGAAGGCCATAAGTATCCTTTAGTCGTAGAAATCCATGGTGGTCCTCATACCATGTATGGCTACGGATTCTTCCATGAATTCCAAGTCTTAGCTGCTCAAGGCTATGCCGTGCTTTATGTGAACCCACGCGGTTCTCACGGCTACAGCCAAGAATTTGTTCATGCTTGCATTGGCAACTACGGTCGCAAAGATTACACCGATATCATGACCGGTGTTGATGTCGCTTTAGCGAAATGGGATTGGATTGATGCAGAGCGCCTGGCAGTGACTGGCGGTTCTTATGGTGGATTCATGACCAACTGGATCGTGGGTCAAACCAACCGCTTCAAAGTGGCTGCTACCCAGCGTTCGATCACCAACTGGATGAGCTTCTTTGGCTGCTCCGACATTGGCTACACCTTTACCGAAAACGAACTCAATGTTTCGCCGTTCGGTGGAGTAGAAGCCCTTTGGGACTTCAGCCCCTTGAAGTATGTTGAAAACATCAAGACCCCCTTGTTGATCATCCATAGCGAACAAGATTATCGTTGCCCTATGGAACAAGCCGAGCAAATCTTTGTCCAACTCAAGAAACTGGGTCAAAAGGTTCGTTTCTGCCGTTTCGATGGTGCCACCCATGACTTGTCTCGTAATGGCAAACCAACCTTGCGTATGGACCGGTTGAACCACATCGTCAATTGGTTCAACGAACATATCGATGTCACCCCGATTGCCAAATAAGATCTGTCGAATTTGTAAGCCCTCCTGTGCTTCACCGAGCATGGGAGGGCTTTTTATGGAAATGTCGCAGAATTGTCATTTGACAGCCTCGAGTGAGTGTGTCAGAATAGGGACATTGCAACGAATAAGAAAGCAGGTGATTCCCATGAACTCCTTTTTTCGTCTTCGACCCAAATGGATCAACTTGCTGGTCGTGTTCTCGGTTCTAGTTGTGACGGTGATCCCACTCCAAATCAAAGCATCGGGGTTGAGTGAAGACAGCATTCGCTTGGGCTTTATGTTCAATGTTTCTGACCCCTTAGGGGAGATCGATGCCGCTGATGGTGCCTTGAATTATGTTTCTCCAGATTGGTTCGGTCTCGACTGGAATGGCCGGTTGGTGGTCTACCCGGATGCCGATGTTGAAATGGTGCGGCAATACCATATAAGAGGAATCAAAGTGGTTCCGTTTTTGTCCAACGGATATAATTATGAACTGGGCGAAATCGCTTTGAACAACCGCGAACAATTAGCAGATGATATTGTAGCTGCTGTAGAAAAATACAACCTTGACGGGGTCAATTATGATATTGAAAATGTTGGGCCGGAACAGAAAGATATGCAAACCGATTTTGTCCGTTTGCTTAACGAAAAAATGCCCCAAAAGCATATCAGTGTTTCGTTGGTTGCAAACCCCCATAATTGGTCCGGGGGATGGCACGGCAGCTACGATTATGCCAACTTAGCTAAATATTCCGACCATATCGTGCTGATGTCGTATGAACTCATGTTTTATAGCCGATACAATGGCAATACCGATTCTCTCTACGGTGCTCCGGTAGCCGGAGAAGATGCCGTGATCGAGCAAGTTGAAGATTTATTGGAACGCGGGATTCCTGCCAATAAAATCCTCTTAGGCATCCCCTTTTATGCCCGGATCTGGTGTGAAGGCACACTTGATAAAGAAACTCCCATGACAGATTTACAGAAGCGGATGACCAGCTCTATGGGAATCGCTTTGGGTCATTTGCAGGTCAAACGCATCACTTCTCATGAGGATTTAAATGAATTGAAACATGTCGTGGATTCGCGAACCAAGACCGATGTCACGACGTTTCGTGTTGACGAACCTATCCTGTTACCCTTTCTTCGCTTGGATCCAGGATATTATTCCATCTACCATGAAAGCGTAGAATCGTACACCTACAAAATGGCCATTGTGCAGCGATACCAATTAGCCGGCTATGCGGCCTGGGCAGTAGGTCAGGAAGATCCGGTGTTTTGGCAAGCTTTGGGCGGAGGTGATGAAGCCGGCGGCACCTATTTTATTGAGCGAGACTTCGCCGACATTCGTAATCATTGGGCGGAGGACGAAATCCTCTACGGTGCTGTGCGAAGTTGGTTGTCTTGGACTAAGGCTACAAGATTTTATCCAAACCAAGCCGTAAATCGAGCTGAAGCTGCTGCAACCTTACGTAGGACATTGAATTTGAGTTTAGCTACCAATGTGGAAATTCGAGACTTTATTGATGTTCTTGAAACCCATTGGGCACATACCGATATCCAAACGTTGGTCTACTATAACCTGATGAACGGCATGACTAGCCAAGAACCGTACCGTTTTGGTGTCTATGATGAATTGACCCGAGCTCAAATTGCGACAATTTTGGACCGCATCTTCTTGGATGATGGTACAGGCACCTATGATCCCAGTATGTTGGATCGGTTTATTGACATGAAAGATCAATACAGTGACCATTGGGCAGTACCCAGTTTAGCAAGGGCCGTAGAAGCCGGATTACTCAATGGCTTTGAAGATTCTTCCCTGCGACCGGAAGCACCCTTATCTCGTGCACAACTCATGGCGATCTTATATCGCGTCGACAAATTGCTGATACAATAGCATTTTTTCAAGGTGGGGACAGTCCCCACCTTGAAAATTTACAACAAAGGACGATTCTCAATTTTGAGAATCGTCCTTTAAATCTACTTTTCTTCGCGGGTGGCGTCTAAACGTTCTTTGTGATTCATGGCTGCCAGCTTTTTGACTTCATCCATGCAGAGATCCAATGCTTTTGCTAAGCGCTCCCCGTATTCAGGGTCGGCCTTGTAGCAATGAGCGGCATGGCGGTATTTAATATTCTTGGTAACGGAAGCGATGTCGCGAGCAGTGTTTTCAATGAGCAACGCTTTCTTTTCTTCAGTGATCAAGCGATACAGATCACCGGGTTGGTAGAAGCAGTCATCGGTTGGGTCGGCATAGGGGTCATGGCGATCCATTTCACCGTCTAAACGCAGCGGAGGTTCATTCAGGGCTTTATCGTCTTCCCAGAGACCATAGCTGTTGGGTACATACCCTTTGGTGCCACCATAGTTGCCATCGACACGCATCATACCGTCACGGTGGAAAGCATTGTAAGGAACTTTTGGTGAATTGACCGGGATCTGGTGATGATTCACGCCTAAACGATACCTTTGGGCATCACCGTAGGAGAATAGGCGCCCTTGCAGCATTTTGTCGGGCGAGAAGCCAATGCCCGGGACAACGCTAGCGGGGTTAAAAGCGGCCTGTTCCACATCGGCAAAGTAGTTTTCCGGATTGCGATTGAGCTCTAAAACCCCAACCGGAATCAACGGATATTCTTTGTGACTCCAAACTTTGGTCAAATCAAAAGGATTGTCTTTGTGTTTGCGAGCCTGATCTTCGGTCATGA
>CAZAFY010000165.1:0-3558 GCA_964484445.1 uncultured Eubacteriales bacterium | reverse complement strand
GTTCATGCTCATAGAGCCGATGATATTGTGACAGCGGTTCGTGTAGCCAAAGAGTTCGATATTTCAATTTCATTGGAACACTGCACCGAAGGTCATCTAATCGCTGATTTCTTAGCTGAAGCAGGGTTCCCAGCTTGTGTCGGACCTACGTTAGGGCATCGTTCCAAAATTGAAACTATGAATTTGAGTTTTGAAACTCCGGCTGCCTTGCATAAAGCCGGTGTCAAGTTCGCCTTGATCACCGACCATCCCTTTGTTCCGATTCCGTTCTATAACATTGTCGGAGCCTTGGCAACCGTTCATGGTTTGCCGGAAGAGGCTGCCTTACGTGCCATGACCTTATCTCCGGCAGAAATCTTAGGCGTTTCAGATCGAGTGGGTTCTTTGGAGCCCGGAAAGGATGCGGACTTCGTGATTTGGTCCGGTCATCCGTTTAAAACAAGATCTCGCGTAATGAATACATTTATTCAAGGCAAAGTAGTCTATACAGGAAGAGAATAGAAATCGAAAAAAACAGGGCACTCCTTACGGGTGTCCTGTTTTTTTAATGCTTTTCCTTGTCAAAAGAGTTAAAAAATGATATGATTTTACTGTTATGGACATTGAGATTGAAAGGGGATAGACAAATGGTTTTCAGAAGTTTTGACCATCTGTTTCAAACAATAAAGCAAAATTCAACTGTGAAAACCGTGGTAGCTGTCTGCCCCGATGATGAAGCCAGCTTAGAAGCTTTACTTCATGCGAAAGAGCAGAATATTTGCCAAAGTATCTTGATCGGTGGCCAAGACAAAATCACCCTTCAAATGAAACAAATGAATGCACCGGTGGATACATTACAGATCATCCCTGCGAACGATCCTGCCGAGGCCGCTGTAAAGGCGGTGGCGTTGGTTGTTGAGGGTAAGGCTGATTTTATCATGAAAGGAAATCTCGATACAGCTGTTTTATTGAAGGCGGTAGTTCATCCGGACAGCGGGCTCTGGGATCAAGCCTTGATGAGTCATTTGGCTTTCCTTGAGATTCCTCACTACCACAAGCTCATAGTATTGACCGACAGCGGTATGGTTTTGGAGCCTTCCCTCGAACAAAAGAAGCAGATCATTACCAATGTGGTTTCAACATTGAAAGCCATGGGATATACAACGATCAAAATCGGTGTTTTAGCTGCTGTTGAGAAAGTGAATCCCAAGATGAAGGAAACCGTCGACGCGCAAGCCCTAGCCGAATGGAGTCGTCAAGGTGAATGGCCTGGGGTTATCGTAGAAGGACCGATTTCGTATGATCTTTTGATGAGTGAAGAAATAGCAAAGAAGAAGAGATACGTTAGTGAAATTTGCGGAGATGCCGATGTGATGTTGGTCGATCGTATGACCACAGGCAATATTCTAGGGAAAGCCTTGATCCTTTCTGCAGGAGCAAACATGGCTGGCATCGTGGTAGGTGCAAAGGTCCCCATCGTTTTGAATTCAAGAGGTTCAAGCATGGATGAAAAGTTGCATGCGCTCATGTTGGCTACTTTGAGCTTGAAGGAGAATCTATGAACTACATTCTAGTCATCAATCCCGGTTCTACTTCGACCAAGATCGCGATTTTTCAAGAAGAAGTCTTGCACTTGGAAACGAGCATGGAGCATACCAGAGAAGAGTTGCTAACTCATTCCTCTCCGGAGGAGCAAGCACAGCTTAGGCGAGATGCCTTGCTGACTTGGATACAAGAGGTTGGCTTTGAATCGACTCGGTTCTCTGCGATCGCAGCTCGAGGGGGTGTGATCGGCCAACTGAAAAGCGGAGCATATCGTATCGATCAAGCTCTGAAAGAAGCCTCACTGCACTCCACAACACCGCATGCTTCGAATTTAGCTGCGGTGATCGCCTTTGATTTGGCAGAGCAATGGCGGATTCCGGCCTACATCTACGATGCAGTTTGCGGAATGGGTGAACCGGATCCTATCTATACCTACTCCGGATTGAAAGAATTACCCAGACCTTTTTTGACCCACGTCCTCAATACACGCGCTGTCGGGTTTCACCATGCACATGTTCAGGGTGAAAATCTCTTTCAAAAAACCTACATCGTAACCCACCTTGGAGGAGGGATTACGACCAATCTACTATTCCAGGGTGAGATTTTGGATTTTGTAGGAGATGACGAAGGAACGTTTTCGCCGGAACGGTCCGGAGGATTGCCCGCTCGAAGTCTGGTTAAGCTTGCCTTTAGTGGAAAATACACTCAGAAGCAGTTACAAACCAAGCTAAAAGGTCAAGGGGGATTGGTAGATTATTTTGCTACCAATGATTTTAGGATCATCGAACAAAAGGCATTCTCAGAGCTGGATCAAAAAGCACAGGAAGTCATTGCCGCTATGGCACTGCAAATTGCAAAGGACATTGGCTCCATGGCCGCTGTTGCCGAAGGAAAGATCGATGCGGTGCTCTTAACAGGAGGATTAGCGCACTCCGCGAAATTGTGTCAATGGATCGAAAAGAGAGTTCAATTTATTTCGCCGGTGTATCGTTACCCGGGTAGCTTTGAAATGGAAGCGTTAGCCGAAGGCGTTTTACGCGTGCTTCGAGGAGAAGAGACAGCACATCCATATGCTGATAAAATCGAATAGCACGAGCAAAAGGGGGAAGAGAGATGGATTTGTTTGACCTGGTCGCAGCAGAAGATCAGAAAGCATCGGAGCCTTTGGCTGCAAGAATGAGACCACGAAATCTAGACGAATTGGTGGGTCACGAGGAAATCCTCGCTCCGGGTAAACAATTGCGTAGAGCAATTGAAGCAGACCGGATTGGATCCATTATCTTTTATGGTCCTCCCGGCAGTGGTAAAACAACGATTGCCAGACTCATTGCTCATTATACGAAAGCGGAGTTTCGAGCCTTAAGTGCTGTCTCGGCCGGTGTAGCTGATGTGAAGAAGGTTATTGCAGAGGCAACTGATCTGCGTAAAATGTATCGAAAGAAAACCATTCTTTTTTTAGATGAGATCCATCGTTTTAATAAGGCTCAACAAGATGCCTTGTTGTCGGCTGTAGAAGAGGGAATCATCGGCTTGATTGGTGCTACGACTGCTAATCCGTTTTTCGATGTAAATTCAGCTCTGTTGAGTCGGGCCAGGATCTATAAACTAAATCCTTTGAGTCCGGATCATATGGCTTTGATCATTAGGAGCGCTCTCAAGGATTCCGAACGTGGACTCGGCAAAATGAAGGTAGAGATCCAACCGGAGGCGGAAGAACATTTGATTTTGACCGCCAATGGCGATGCACGCAAAGCACTCAATGGTTTGGAGTTAGCCGTGTTGACCACACCTGCCAATGAGCGGGGAATCATTCAAATCAGCTTAGATATCATAGCAGAGGCGATGCAATCGAAAGCTTTACGCTACGATAAAGATGGGGATCAACATTATGATGTGATTTCTGCGTTTATCAAGTCGATGCGTGGGAGTGATCCCGATGCAGCGTTATTCTGGTTAGCAACCATGATTGCAGCAGGGGAGAGTCCCCGCTTTATTGCAAGAAGAGTTGTCATATGTGCCAGCGAAGATGTAGGG
>CAZAFY010000164.1:0-3582 GCA_964484445.1 uncultured Eubacteriales bacterium | reverse complement strand
AACTTATTGTATTCCGTGTTTAAGAAGATCGATTAAGTTATCGATTTCAGCAAGGATTTCCTCTTCGCTGCTTTCGGGGTCGATGACCTGATCGATCGAATCCAGCAACGCCGTAATAATACTGGCCACCAAAACCGTTGAAGTCTCTTTCCGAATCTTGCCTTGCGCTTTCGACATTTCAATCATGGCATGAATCGCATTTTGTGACATTCCGCCAAATTCTTCGCGCAATTGTCGCTTAATCTCTTCCTCTTCCGCCATATATTTGCGCCACAAGCCCAAATAGCGCTGTTCTTTTTGGGCAAACCGCAAAGAAACCAAGGCCAAATTGCGAAAATCTTCAAAGAAATCGGCACCCATCCCCTGAATATTTTGAGCAGAGATCAGGGCTAATTTCTCCACCGCCATACGCTCCATGAGCGATAAATAGAGATCCAATTTGTCGTAAAACCGGTAATAAAAACTACCCTTGTTCATCCCAGCCTTACGAATGATCTCATTCAAGGATGCTTCGCGAAAGGCTTGGCTCGCAAACGCTTCCAACGCCGCATTCCATAAGTTCTCTTGATTGATCAGCGGATTTTGTGTCTGCTCCGCCTTCCACTTCATCTTACTTGTGCTACTCATTCGTCATCCTTCTCCAAAAGCTTGGCACGTTCCGCTTTCTTGTCGGCCTGCTGCTTTAACCACTTCGGCACATACCAGATTTTAAAAGCCGCTAACAAAACCACGCCTGCAATAATCCAATACCAATAGGTTTCCATGTAATTCACCTCCATCCCTTCCACAATGTTCGTTTACTGAAGAGCCCGGCCGCAGCCAAAGCCCAAGGAACCCCTACAAGAAGCGATAACCCCATTTGCACCCACGCGCTACCTCCATTGAAAATCGTCTCGAGCGCCTTGGCTTGCCAATACATGGGAACGGGGTAATATAAGAACTGCCACTTCTCTGCTACAAAGAAGGCTGTAATCGGTATCATCAGCATCAACGGCATCAGTAGCTTCATCACTCCAATCGCGGCAATTTGGTTCTTTGCAAAAGCCGGAATCACAAAAACACTAAATCCACATACGCCAATGCCCATCAGCGATAAAAGCACCAGATTCGGCAACTCCTGCCACGCACCAATCACCATGGCACTCGAGGCGACCCCCACCACACTAATCAGCATGGCCGGCATCCATTTCAAGACCATATATTTCAGCAATCCAACCGGGCTAACCGTCAAAGCTTGAATCATCCGATTTTCGCGTTCGTCTACCACCGAAAGGCCTAATGTAGCACCCCCTACAAACAACGCTAACAAGAACATGCTCATACGGGTCAGGCGATACGCCCAGCTTCCTTGTCCGACCACGGTTTCATTTGTAAACGATGGCACCTCCGCCGCGACAACCTTGCCCACTAAAGTCTGAACAGCGAAGGCGAAGGAATCCCCTTCATTGCCTTCTACAAGAATGGTTACTTTTTCATCCTGCCAAATCAGACCGGCAATCGCATCGGGTCCTTCGACCCTTTGAATCACCTCATCTTGGGTTTTTAGGCGTTCTAGATCTGCCACTTGTTCTAATTTCATCTGAATCTCTTGGGGGATCTCATCCATAATCACCAAGCGCTGAGTGCTGCTTTGCAACCTACCAAAAACCATCAGGAAAACCAGAGCTAAGAGCGCCGGTGCAAGGGCCATATATAAAGAAATCCCGTTACGCGAAATGATTACAAACTCTTTTCGGATTCCACTCAGTATTGACTTCATACCCACGCACCTCCTTTGTGGAAAAAGACTCGGTGAACTGATAGATAGGCTAAAAATAGTAAGAGAACTGTCCATACCAGCATTGGCAATACACTGCTCCATTGCAGGCCACTACCGAAGAGGATGTCATCATAGGCACTCAAAAATGGATATGACGGCAAAAACTTCATCCAAAGAAGCTGCGAAGAAGGATTGCTGTAGCCGACGCCGCTGAGCATGTTCAGGGTAAGTAACACGGCCGTGGAAAAGAACCATCCGTTCATGTCACGGAAAAAAGGCGTGATCACCAAGCCCATCAGGGCAAAAATCGCACTGCCTAGAGCACTAATCAAGAAAAAGGTCAGCCAGTTCAAGGAAAAACCTACCGTGAACAGCGCCATCAGCCCGGCATACAAGCTGCCGATTAGAGCAAACAAAACCAGTTTCCCTGCAATGTAACGATGCACACCGATGGGAGAAATGCGCATGGCTTTCACCGTTTCCTCTTGCTTTTCTGCAAGCATCAAGGTTCCGGCGAGTATAAAACTCAAGATTAACGCTTCAAAGGTGATTAACATCGGCACCATCTGTAAGTTGAAGGGTATCGCCTCTTGTGGATTCAGGCTCTCCGTTCGAATCGGCTCTAATCCTGCCTGTAAGGTAACCACCAAGGCTGTCACAGTTTTCTCGGAAAGCCCTGGATGTAAAACAACGGTCTGACCTTGATCGTCAACTAAAAAACCGATGGCTTGTTGTTCTGCAACTGCCTCTCGCACGGCTTCTTCACTCTGCAGAACTTGACTAACTTGCGCATAGGCTGGAGCTTGGAATGAAACGAGTAATGGCGGGTTCACCTCCATACTTTTGGGAAAGAGAAAGTGAATGGCTAATAAAATCAGAATCAGGGTCACCGAAACCACCCAAAACAACGCATTTTTTAAAAGGCGACGAAAATCTTGTTGCACCAATGCAAAAATCGCGGTCATGCTTTCAACTCCTTCCCGGTTACACGCAGGAAGATCTCCTCTAAGGTCGCTTCCATGGAATGGACTTTGATCACTTCGTGCTCGCGCAAGAAATCACTGAGTGCCTGCGGTTGCTTTAAATCAAAATAGGTTTCGACTTCCTGTCCTTCTTGCAAGGTAACCACCTTCACACCGGTGGTGCCGTAGGCTAATTTCAGCGCATTGGGGGCATCCATGGCTTGAATGGTTCCGTCCGATAGAAAAGCAACCGTATCACAAAGGGTATCGGCCAGTTCCATATTATGAGTGGTTAAAAAGACCGTCGCTCCACGCTGGGCTTGCTCACGGATCAGCTCCCGAACCAACAACGCCGAAGAAGGATCCAGACCACTGGTGGGTTCATCTAAAAAGAGAAACTCTGCCTGGTTGATTAAGGCTCTCACCAATGTCAGCCGCTGCCTCATACCCTTAGAATACTCCGATGCCTTCTTGTGAGCCGCCTCTCGCAGGCCCACACGGTCCAACAACTTGAGCGGGTCTAAGGTTGGCACAGAAAACTGAGCAGCGAAATAGGCTAAATTCTCATAGCCCGTCAAGCTGCTGTACACATTGGGTTGCTCAAAGGAAACACCCACTCGATTGAAAAACGAGGTCTTTAAGTCGCGAACCGATTGTGTGTCATACAGAACCTCGCCTTTTTGCAAGGTCAGCAACCCGGTCATAATATTTTGCACGGTTGATTTCCCAGCTCCGCTAGGACCCAGAAACCCGAATATTTTGCCACTATCTACAGTAAAAGAGATGTCGGCTACGGCATAATGACCCTTGCCTTCATAATCATGATATAGATTTTTTACGGTAATCATCTGAACATCCTCC
>CAZAFY010000163.1:0-3612 GCA_964484445.1 uncultured Eubacteriales bacterium | reverse complement strand
GTACACAAAAATGTTTGTTTCCAGAGAGCCGCCGTTGCTGGGAGTGCGGTAACAATCCTTTTGTCGAATGGACTTGTGAGGGCAGTCAGAAATCGTAGAGTATATCTTTGCGAGAGTAGGCACTGACGGCAACTTCCTCCGTTACCTAGGGAAGCGCATATGATGGTATGCGATAAAGTGGGCAACGTCACAGTTGTCAAATTGGGTGGTACCGCAGAAGCTTTTTTAAGCCTTTGTCCCTTCGTAGGGGATGAAGGCTTTTTTTTATACCCTGCGAGCCACACCGCAACAAAAAAAGAAAGGATTGTTTCATGCCATCGAATGAAATCGGGTGAAAACCATGAGTGAAACAAACAGAGACGCAGCAAGAGTAGGTTTTTTTGGAGATTTTGGAGGGCAATTCGTTCCACCGGTTCTTGTCGAGACGGTTCAAGAAGTTGCCGCAGCTTGGGAGGAAGCAAAAAACGACCCGGCTTTCCAATTGGAGTATCGACGTTTATGCTTGGAGTATGCAGGTCGACCTTCTTTGTTGTATCATGCTAAGCGCTTGAGCGAACATTTAGGCGGAGCAAAAATCTATTTGAAGCGTGAAGATTTGAATCACACCGGAGCTCATAAGATCAATAATGTTTTGGGGCAAGCACTTCTGGCAAAAAGGATGGGTAAAACGCGTCTGATCGCCGAAACCGGAGCTGGACAACATGGAGTTGCCACGGCAACTGCTGCCGCCCTAATGGGTATGGAATGCGTTGTATATCAAGGATATGAAGATACGCAGCGTCAAGCTCTTAATGTGTATCGCATGGAATTATTAGGTGCCAAAGTCATTGCGGTCAAAGAAGGCACACAGACCCTGAAAGATGCGGTCGATGCCGCCCTGATGGCATGGGTTGAACGGCATGATGACACTTATTATCTATTAGGTTCTGCAGTGGGACCACATCCTTTTCCGGAAATGGTACGGGAATTCCAACGAGTGATCAGTCGCGAAGCCAAAGAACAGATGTTAGCTGCAGAGGGTCGCTTACCCGATGCAGTCATTGCCTGTGTTGGAGGTGGTAGCAATGCCATTGGCGCGTTCTATGAGTTTATCCCCCATACAGAAGTTGCGTTGGTAGGCTGTGAAGCTGCAGGAAGGGGTTTAGAGACTCCAGATCACGCAGCAACCTTAACCTTAGGGAAACCCGCCACCTTCCATGGTATGCACACCTATTTTAATCTGGATCAAGCCGGTGAAATGGCTCCTGTCTATTCTATTTCTCCCGGACTGGATTACCCCGGCGTTGGCCCGGAACATGCGTATTTACGGGACAGTGGCCGTGGTACGTATGTTGCGATTACCGATGACGAGGCTGTAGAAGCCTTTACCTTATTGTCACGCACGGAAGGAATCATCCCTGCCATAGAAAGCAGCCATGCCGTGGCGCAGGCTATGAAAATGGCTCCCGGCATGCGTAAGGATCAGATCTTAATGATCAATCTTTCTGGTCGTGGTGACAAAGATGTGGCTGCGATTGCTCGTTATACCCAAAATTTGGCTCTTGAGGAATAGGAAGCCCTTTTGTTTATCGTGAATCTGTGTTATACTATAGATATCACTAAGAAATTGAAGATTCACGTCGTGAAAGAGAAGGGGTACTATGAAGGATTTCGTGGGAGTTGAAGTTACTCATAGGGCGCTTGGTAAGGGTAAAATTACCGGTGTGCATGAGGATCGTATTGAAATTAAGTTTGAGCATGCAGAGAGAACATTCGTCTTTCCTGACGCGTTTGTGAGTTATTTAGAAACAGAAGATTCTAAATTGAGCGAAACCATACAACAAGGTTTAGATTCGCAGCATAAGGACAAAGAAGCAAAAAAAGCCCAAGATAAGATTTTATCGGATCTAAAGGCTTATATTGAACACGAACAGGAGTTGGCTGCAAAACCGAAACCCAAGCGTAAACCAAAAAAGAAAGAGTAATAACAAAAAGACCGGATTTCACATTTGTGAAATCCGGTCTTTGGTTTATGGTGGGAGCTAACGGGCTCGAACCGCTGACCCTCTGCTTGTAAGGCAGATGCTCTACCAACTGAGCTAAGCTCCCGAAACTGGTGGGATACGATGGGATCGAACCATCGACACCCCGCTTAAAAGGCGGGTGCTCTACCCCTGAGCTAGTATCCCTTGCAAAACCATGCTTGTATATAATACACAACGAAGGCCCGCTTGTCAATCAAAAAGGCATGTTGTTTTTCAAAGAATTTTGCAAAATCAGTTCTCTGTCTTAAATATTTCCCTATTCTCGCTCGGCAATTGCTCTGGCGGCAATCAGCCCAGCAGAGGAAGCTTGCACTAAGCCTCGGGTAATCCCAGCTCCATCACCAACAGCAAAGAGGTTGCGGATTTGCGTTTCCAATTGGCTGCTGACTTGCATCCGGTTGGAATAGAATTTTGCTTCCACACCATACAACAAAGTATGACGGCTTGCAACACCGGGAGCCACTTTATCTAAGGCTTCCAACATTTCCATAATACTGACCATATGACGGTACGGCAGGACCAAGCTCAAATCTCCGGGGGTCGCTTCCATGAGGCTGGGAGTGACTAATCCGCGTTGAATTCTTTCGTGGGTGGATCTGCGTCCCGATTGTAAATCGCCTAAGCGTTGCACAATAACACCTTCACCCAGCATGTTGGCTAAAGCAGCGATGTTTTTTCCATAGGTAATCGGCTCTTTAAAGGGATGAGTAAAGGTTTTGGCAACCAATAGAGCAAAGTTCGTGTTTTCGGTGCGTTTGTCTGCATAACTATGCCCGTTTACAGTTACAAGGCCTCGAGTGTTCTCCATGACTACTTCGCCGTACGGGTTCATACAGAAAGTGCGGACTTGGTCGTCGAAGGAGCGAGAGTAATAGATAAATTTGGATTCATAAATAGCATCGGTCAAGTGTGACATGACTACTGCCGGCAATTCAACACGAACCCCAATGTCCACTTGATTATTGGTGGTAGGAAGTTTTAAGCGTTTTGCTTCTTCTGAAAACCATTCATGGCCTTCGCGACCCGGGGCGGCAATGATATAACGACCCTCAATGCTGGTTCCGTCCTTTAAAACCACACCGACCACGGTCTGGTCTTTTACTAGGAACTGTTCTACCGCAGTCTCGGTGCGAACTTCAACTTTGTCTTGCAAGTCTTTACGCATGTTTAGCAAGATTTCATAGTTCTTGTCGGTACCTAAATGACGAATTTTTGCAGGAAGTAATTTTAAGTCGGCGGTAGCAGCTGAACGTTGGATCTCTTTGATTTTCTCTTCGTCCATACCGTAGACAATGGGACTGCCTCCATAGCTCAAATAGATTTGGTCGACTTCAGCAATCGTATTTTCAAGATCCCGCTTACCAAGAAAATCTCCCAGCCAACCCCCATATTCCGTGGTCAAGGTCAGTTTTCCGTCAGAGTATGCACCTGCGCCTCCCCATCCGGAAGTGATAGCACAGTGGCGGCAATGTTGACAAGGAATGTGTTTGTCATGCATAGGGCAGTAGCGTTTGGTGATATCTTGGCCTTTTTCCAGCACAAGAACTTTCCATGTGGGTTGGAGTTTACTCAATTCCAACGCAGAGAA
>CAZAFY010000162.1:0-3644 GCA_964484445.1 uncultured Eubacteriales bacterium | reverse complement strand
GCTCTCTCCCCTATTCACCCAAGGCTTGCGCTAAGGCAACTGCAGTTTCTTTATCGTGACTGATACTGATCAGCCAACGCACAATTCCTTTTTCAACGGCCAATTGCGCCGCATATCCGTTCAAGATTACCTGTGGCGCTCCCAAATCGTTGTGTTGAATCTCAATATTCTTCCAGGTGATCCCGCCCACAAATCCGGTGCCTAAGGCTTTCGCCACTGCTTCTTTGGCAGCCCATCGTCCGGCTAAGCGCTCTGCCGATAACCCAAATTGCTGTTCCTGCCAACGCTCCCATTCGGTTGCGGTCAACATTTGCTTTATATAATTCTCGCCCAATCGTTCAATGGCAGCTTCAACGCGAGGCACGGAGACTACATCAATGCCATTGGCCAAGAGGTTTCCACCAGTGCTTAACGAGCCTTCCAAAGCATCGGTCACGTTGAGAGCTTCTTGCAGGCTGGGAATAAACGGATCTTGCTCCATCTCTGCCACTTTACGGCAACGCAAGGCCATGAACATGGGGAACTCTTGTCGCGCCAAGTCCATCGCTTCTTTTTTCGGCCCTTGTTGCTCTTTCTTATGACTGATCCACTCTTCGCAATGCTCAATCAATAAGCCGGCATTGCCGAGGGTGTTAATATACGCTTGCAACGGCCTGTGAAAATGGATCGTTGCCGGACTTTCTTCGCCAACCGCTTCCTTGCCCGGATGAGCGGCAATGCGGATATCTTCGCTGCCTAAGTAGCGCCACATAATGCGGGTCTGACGGAAATCACGTTGTTGCCACTGCCAATCGCTTCTTTGCGGAACGCGGAAACAAGGATGCATCATGACCAGAATCAAAACACCGTTGGGTTTTAAGAGCTTGTTTATACCCTGCCAGACACCGGTCAAGTGATCCATGTTTTGAATCGATAGCACCAACGTCACCGCATCGAACGACTCGGCTTCTAATCCATGACGCGGATTGCCGGACTCATCGATCAAATTGGTAGCATCACCTTGAATGTAGTTCGGGCGTTTTTGACCTTCTCGCACATATTCTTTGGCAGCTTCCAGTAAATCTTTGGCTAAATCGACTCCTGTCACTATAGCCCCTGCCGCAGCTAATCTACGCGACAAAACCCCTTGACCACAGGCTAAATCCAGAATTTTAAGATCTGCTAATTGCTGATTCTTCTCTTTAAGCATGCGTTCTACGCCGGGCAAAAGCACCTTCTGATGATACTCACTGCCACCGGCACCTACTAAATTGTTGTACCAACCAGCCACATCTTGCCAATCGGTTTTATCGGGTAAGGCTTTTTCTTCATCGGTCACTGTCTTAACAAAAGGTTTCTGAACCTGCTTTACTTTTTTCTTAGGTTGCACCCTCACCGGATAACTGACCCGCGGTTTCTCTCCCCAGGTTTTCTTTTCAGGTGGTTTATCGCTCCAAGTCTTGCGTTCAGTAGGTCTGCTCTCGGCTGGTCTGCTTTCACTTGGTCGATTGTCAGACGGTCTGCTTGCTTGTGGCTTGTCGCTCCAAGTCTTTCTTTCGGTAGGCTTATCGCCCCAAGTTTTTCTTTCGGTAGGCTTATCGCCCCAAGTTTTTCTTTCCGGTGGCTTACCGGTAGAAGGTCGGTTTTGTCTGGGTTTGTCTCCCCATGACTTTGCCCGAGGTTCTTTTTCATCATCGGGTGACATTGTAGAGAAGGGTTTCACCTTTTCCAAGGGTTCCATTTTATCGGCTCGATTTTCCCAAGGCTTCTTATCTCTTTTCATGTTTATTCCTGCTTTCTCTATGACTACTATTTTAATACAATCATAACATTGTACAATTCGCGGTGGAAGCTCGCTTTCCTGCATTTATTGTCACAGATTCGTACGATTTGAAGTGCAGGGAAAGTCAAAGGCAATCTCGAACTACTCATTATATCACTTTGCATAATTAACGCATGAAAGGATCTCGATCATGAAATCTCCAATACAAAAACCAAAACGCCCCTTAATGTTTTACTACTCGCTTGTTTTGCTGGTCATGTTTGTCTTTAACCTCGTTGTAATGCCCTTCATGATGAAGCAGCAAATCACCACCATAGAATACAGCACCTTCCTCACCATGATAGACGAAGGTAAAGTTTCCATTGTAGTCTTGGAAGATACGCGTATCTACTTAGAAGGAATCGAAGACGCCAATGGCAAGAAGCCTCTCTATGAAACCGGCTATATCTATGATCCGGATCTGGTTTCTCGCCTAAGTGCCAACAAATCGATTAAATTCTACAGCGAGATCCCGGAAGAAGTCTCCCCCATTCTTGAGTTTATTGTCACGTGGGTGCTGCCCATTGCTATCTTTGTTGCTTTAGGCCAATTCCTTTCCAAACAAATGACCAAACGGATGGGCGGGGGGGCCATGTCCTTTGGCAAGAGCAATGCTAAAATCTACGTGGAGGCTCAAACCGGAAAAACCTTTGAAGACGTCGCTGGGCAAGACGAGGCCAAAGACTCCTTACTTGAAGTGGTTGACTTCTTGCATAACCCCATAAAATACAGCAGCGTGGGTGCTCGCGTGCCCAAGGGCGTGTTGTTAGTCGGTCCTCCCGGAACCGGTAAAACCTTGCTTGCCAAGGCAGTTGCCGGAGAAGCCGGAGTCCCCTTCTTCTCGATCACCGGAAGCGAATTCGTGGAAATGTTCGTCGGTATGGGTGCTGCTCGAGTGCGTGATTTATTCAAACAGGCTCAGGAAAAAGCGCCGTGTATTGTCTTTATTGACGAAATCGATACGATCGGTAAACGCCGCGACAGTATGGGTTTTGGTGGAAACGACGAACGCGAACAAACTTTGAACCAATTACTTTCTGAAATGGATGGTTTCGACAGTTCCAAGGGTGTCATCATCTTGGCTGCTACCAACCGACCGGAAATCTTAGACAAAGCACTACTTCGACCGGGCCGTTTTGACCGACGCATTCCGGTAGAATTGCCCGACCTTAAAGGCCGCGAAGCCATCTTAAAGGTGCATCTACGTGGTATTAAAACCGATGCTGACATTGATCTGTCTTCGTTAGCTCGCTCCACCCCCGGGGCCTCCGGTGCCGATTTAGCAAATATTATCAACGAAGCAGCTCTACGGGCAGTGCGAAATGAGCGCAAAGTGGTTACACAATCTGATTTAGACGAATCCGTAGAAACCACGTTGGCCGGTGAACAACGAAAAAATGCCGTCATCTCTCCCCGAGAGAAAAAGATTATTGCCACCCATGAGATTGGCCATGCGATTGTAGCCGCTTTTGCCGATAAACAGCAGTTGGTGCACAAGATCACCATTGTTCCCAGAACTTCCGGTGCCTTGGGTTACACCATGCAGTTACCAGAAGAAGAACGTGTGCTGATGAGCCGCTCCGATGCCATGGCAAGAATCATGGTTTTAACCGGCGGACGTGCCGCAGAAGAAGTCATCTTTAATGAGATTACTTCCGGCGCTGCCAATGATATTGAACAAGCAACCAGACTGGCCCGTGCCATGGTAACCCGCATGGGTATGAGCGATAACTTTGGTATGATGGCGCTGGATACGGTCAATAACCCCTATTTAGGTGGAGAAGCCTCAACGGCTTGCTCCAGTGATACCTCTTCCAAAGTCGATGAAGAAGTGCGTCAGATC
>CAZAFY010000161.1:0-3670 GCA_964484445.1 uncultured Eubacteriales bacterium | reverse complement strand
AGGAAACAATGAGAACCCTTTTCCAAAGTTCCCATTGAACTCCATTCTCTTTTTCTGCTTCACGGATAGGGGTTTCTATTTTTTCCATCGTTTCATCTCCAGAGGAAGTTTTTGTATCGATCTTTGCATCAACCCAGCAGCTTCATTGCTGGCGTTCGCCACTTCACGTTGCAAAGGGTTTAGTAAAAGTGCATCCACGCCTCGTTCCATTGCCCAAACCGTCAAGGCTGCCTGCAACCATCCTTTTGAAATCGTTGACATGGCTCCTGAAGGACGTACCATGACCGGACAATGGTAGTGTTCCTTGATTTCATTGATGCTGGCAAGGGTATCATAAAGCGCTTGAGGATTATGATTTTGAGCCGGTAATGGCAAATATACAGTGAATTCCTGTTCCAAAATGATACGCCATTGCTCAATGATCTTGAATTTTGATTCTTGCGTCCATGGCGTTTTTTTATAACTTCGTACAGGACATAACCATTGCACAGCATGCTCTTGACCGATTTCTAAAAAGGTCTTCAGTTGTGGATCATCATACGCCGGAAGTTTGACCAGCGGTGTTCCCGGCAAGTACTCCAAGGCAAGCATTAAGTCCTGTGGGTCTTGAAAGTCGTGCAATAAAGGATATTCTACGGCACCAACCGAAAGAAATTCGAAAAAGTTTCGTTTCTGTTGCGGACTTAAGATTTGTTCATGCCATCCCACGCAAAGCAGGGAAACCCCGTTTCCTATCTGTTCAACAATACGATCTTGCAATGGGGGAAAATCAGAGAGTTCCAGATAACCTGCCGTCGAGGGCTGCCAATGGCTATGTGCTGCATCCCCAACCAGTACGATTCCGTGTTCACTGCCAATGCTGCATTCAAACTGACGTCCTTGTAAGAGAATTGATGAGGTTGACCCTTTCATCTGCTTAGCTCCTTTTCCTTATACCTTCTTAGGATCTGTAAGGTCCCCTTTCCAAAGTCGTTCTAACATGACTCCAAAACTTTGAACCACCTTTTCATAAATAGCATGCCCTTTTGCTGCAGTAGCTTTCGTGGCATCCCCGCTCAAAGCATCGGGATATGAATAATGAATCATATCTTCAGAAAAAAGAGAAGTCATAGGTTGCCGATCGTGAACCCCAGCCTTTTCCATATGAACCAAGTCCGGATCGATCGCTAAAACAACCGATGTTTCATCTTCGCCTGCATGCCCTTGTGCGTCGCAAATCGTGAGTATTTCTTTAGAATACGTCATCCACCAATTGATCAACATCACCCTTACACCATTGACAGCGATTCGATTCCCTGCTAAGGTCAATGCTGGGATATTGCCCCCATGACCGTTAAATAAAACAATATTTTTGATCCCCCACGTTGCCCATCCTTCGCCGATTTCACTGACATATCGGTACAAGGTGTCCCCGCTAATGTGAATCGTACCCGGGAAGTGAGCAAGTGAAGGCGTGTAACCATAATTCACGGTTGGGGCAATAAAGATGCGTTGCCCATAGCGTTCCTCAACCAAACTAAGAATCTTCTCGGGGACGATGATGTCGGTGCTTAAAGGGCAATGAGAACCATGGGCCTCTAACGAACCAATCGGGATAATAACGGTATCGATATTTGTACTTGCTTCACGAAAAGTCTCTTTGGTTAATTTTGCTATATACATAATCGGCCTCCTCAACATTTTCCACGCTTATTTCTGCTTCTTCGTGTTGATTTCCTTCCGTTCTCTTGTCACTTGCACTGGAACGGCGTATAATCCAAACTAAAGGATGGTGATTTTCTTGGGACGCGCTCAACTCGATCCAATAGTGGACTTTTATAACCTACCCGCTTATGACGCTATACGAGGTCAGGCAAATCAAGAAAAAAAAGAGCTTCGTTTTGTCTATGATGCTGCGATCCGTCGGATCCCTCCCCACAGCCATATCCTGGATTTAGGATGTGGCAATGGTCTTGCAGTGCATCGGCTGCTGAAAAATCAAACTTATGAATATGAGGGTGTGGATTTATCGTATCGTCAAATCGAATATGCACAACAAAAAAACCCAAGCCATCGTTATCTGTTAGCTGATTTCTTAAATTTCCCTTTTAGAAACAACACCTATGATTTGATTTTCCTACGGAATGTCTGGCATCAGATCCCTTCATCTGAGAAAGAGCAGCTTTTAGAACGCTGTTCTCGCTTTCTAAAGCCGACCGGTCACTTGCTGATTGGCCAAAGCAGAACACCGGATCTCTTAGAACCGACCAGCGGAGAGGACAGCGGGATCGAATCGGTCTTATCGTTGCTTCAACCTTCTTTGTGGAGCATTCTATGTACAAAACAAGAAGCAAAGTCCAATGCCTGGGTTATTTTAGCAGGAACCAACCCAAAAGAAGAGTTCAATGTTACAATGTAATAACGTCGAAGTTGAATAAAAAAGAGGCCCGAAGGCCTCATTTTTATTGTACCGGGGGTCCATAAAAGGATATATTTTTGTGCTTGTAAACCCACATTGTTCTGGTAGGAGTCGGATGAACCTCTTCTCCTTTTAACGTACCGGCAATCATTTTTTTTGCACCTTCTCGTAAAACGGGAATCAATGCAGCACTGACCGGCATGTCGTGATGACAGGCATAAACATCTTTGAAATCTTTGCTTCTGCTCTCCAAAAGATCCATGCTTTGAATGAATTTTTCGAACGAACAAGTCGGCATGAACATATAAATTGGTCCAACTTGCAACGTGTCTCCAACGAACAATAGGCCGTTTTTTTGTTCAAGCAAAGCGATACTCCCAGGGGTATGCCCCGGAATCTCCAATACCTCAAGGAACCGATCTCCGAGTTCAAATCCTTGATCTTTGCTTAAGGGAAGATATTTACCCAAGCTCTCAGCCGGGAGTAAAGGGAAATCTGCAGGATGAAGGTAGACAAAGGGAAATTGAGGAACCGCTCCAATATGATCTCCGTGCGCATGGCTTAGAACCACAGTCAACGGTTTGGTTGTTAGTTGTTTGAGATATTGGGCTAATTCTCCCCCGGGATTACCGGTATCGAACAACAATGCCGACTCGTTTCCTTCAATTAAAAACATACGGACATGCTGATGAAAGATCGCATAAACACCGGGTGCGACTTGTTGGTGAGTATAAACAGTGGAGCTCATAGGTTCACTCCCTTTCTCTTATTTACGCTCTGGTCGTAAAGACAAATAGATAATCTCCTCGGAATAAATAGCGAGCCGGTCCAATATTCATGATACGGCAGTCCGCTTCAGCTTGGATCGGTTTACCGTTAAGCGTAGCAACGGTACTGCCTTTATTGACCCAAGTCCCCTTCTCAACTAAGGGGAGATACAATCCATCTTCTGTCGCAGATAAATTCGATAATGGCATACAAAAAACCGGATCAGGTTTCTCGATTTCACCCGGGAGCATTTTTAATTGGATCATCAACTTCAATAATGCTTCGTAGGCTTGATCCGCTGCTTCAACATCAATGGCACCGGTAGGTTGACCTCCGGCCAATTCAATAATCACACTAGCAATATTTCGTTTTTGACTGGATTCAACAAACAATTGCCCGGCAGTTCCTCCGGATTTTATTACCACAGGGATATCCAGCATGCCCGCTAATTGACGATCTTTTTCAGAATCCATCCAGGTTGCTAAGGTATAATTACTGCCATAT
>CAZAFY010000160.1:0-3695 GCA_964484445.1 uncultured Eubacteriales bacterium | reverse complement strand
TTGCAATACCGAAGTTTCTTGTAAGGCCGACCATAAACCGGCAGCGAATTGTTGAAAAGCCATGAGAGCGGTTTCAGTATCTTGACGTTCTTGCAACCAAGTGTCTATGATACGATCGATTTCCACGGTGAGGCCGGAAACACTTTTTTTCCAGAACGGCCATTGTTGTGTTAGTGTCGTCCATTTGATCATCGGCACGCGGAGAGGTTCGTTATTGGCATACGAGTGTCCTAAGCTATAGAGCACTTCGATCCCTTTGTTATAGGCCAATACATAGCCATTCTCGTCCAATGTGCGCATAAATTGCAAGAAGGAGGGTTTACCGATTTCATCGAGAAGCTTTCGATTCTGATTCAAGCCTGGGGCTTGCAAGTGCATAAGGGCGGCATGTTCTCCATAAGGGGCAACCATGCAAATCCAAGGACTTTCACTATAGCGTGCAGTTTGCCAGCTGAACGAGGCGTTGCGCAATTCTTTAGCAAGCCCTGCTTCTTCACAACGTTTGAGCCAGTAAGGCCAAAGTTGCATATGGATACCGGCAAAAGCGACCAGTCCGCTAAAAAGCCGTTCGTCTTGGCAAGAAATTTCAGACCGAACACGCTCCAAGGCGGGAGTCCAAATCGATGCCAGACGGTGGCCATGCTCTTGTAAAACTTGACTCAAACTCACCAACCTCCTGACTTCTGACAATTTTGTAGGGGGATTTGAATTTCCTGCCCACTTTCCAGACGCAGGTTGGCAACAGCGGCCATTGTGCCTGCTTCAGTTTTCTCCAACTTGGAACCGATCGATAAGACTTCAGCAGAAGCACCAAAATGAGGTTCCCGAATTAAAATAACCATATCGCCGGGTTGAATGTTCTGATGGATTTGTGACTCAGCGTATTCTTCCGGTTCGGATTCGGAGAGAGCAATCAAGATTTGAGGGCGTTGAACGCCTGCACGCAACTGAGTACTGCCGTCTATTGCCGCCCGCATACCGGCATGGGCAGCAATGGTTTCATATAAGCTTTCCGGCATTGAACTACCAAATCCCTGCATCAAAATCAAGGTAAAAGGGATATCCATGCGTTGACCCATGACTGTTAAGGGATCTTCATGACTGTATTCGCGCAAAACACTCGGATGCATTGTGCCAAGAATAAATCCTTTTACTCCAAGGGTTTCTGCCTTTTTTAATGCTTCTAAACTGATGCCGCCTCGTGCAAGCAAGATGCAACCGGACACGTCTTCCGATAAATCATCGGCCTCGATATCGCGATTTTGATCTGAAATCGGCTTCAAGTAACCCACTTGTTCCCCGCCATAGCCTAAAACACCCTGATATTTATACCCATATCCTCGAATAATCAAAGTGGAGGTGTCCGGAACGTCAACTACCGTGCCATCTAAATGTGCTGGGAGCTCAGTCGCTTGGTACATAGGGGCTAAAATCATATATCCGCCTGTGACTGAAATTTCTCGAATTCGACCTACGACCGGTGATAAAACCGGAGGTTTTGTGGTCAATAACAAACGACCTTTATCGACAACAGTGCCTTGCTTGACGGTTATGGCTGCTGTAAAAGCTAATTTTGACATGTTGTAATCTTCAGCCCGGAACCAAATCGGCTCCTTCGGTCCGACCGGTAAAGGCACGCGGATAAACACATTTCCTAAAAAACGAGATACGAGAGCTACATATCCGGAAGTAGGGCTGTCCACCGTGGTTTCAGTGAAGAACTCATCATTTTTAGCGAGTAATTCACCTTCATCGACCCAATCATTAAGCTCTTTTAACATCTTTTGTTGAATGTATTTAGGGGCAATGCCCAATTTATCTGCAACATTACAACGTACCATTTGCCCGGGGATGTAATCTAAGCGTCCTACAATGGTATTGTAACTCACTTTCTGACCTGGTTTTACCAATAATTGACCTTGAGCGATCAGGCGTCGAGTGACCTCTAATCTTTGTTTCAAACCCATCCCTCCCAAATGATTGTTTCTGTACTATGACATAAAATTTTAGCATAGATTGGCTTCTTTCGCAAGGTTTCCCAGTCGATTCGACGATTTCCTCTGAAAAAAAGAAAAAACCGGAACTGCCATGTTAAGGCGTTCCGGTGTAATTATAGGCTCCTATGAGCTCGTCATGGTAGGTTTTCCGTTAAGGGTTCAACGGTCCAAAGCAAGGATTCCATGGATTGATTTTTTCGCCAGTAGAGTGTTGGTATACGTTGCGACCAAGCCATACATAATTCTTGCAACGGCGAAACCAGAAAAACGAATGCATTGCTGTTGCGAGCACGCATGGGAAGTAGTTTTAAACCGAGTAATGCAATGGTACTGTTGGATACTAAGACGGTGATAAAGGTATAAAACAGACGCATGATGGGTAAATAAGACAGAGAAGCCAATAAAACGAGGCTATCGGTGACTAAATACCAAAGGGAGACGGGGACGCGAAATTTTCTTTCTACGACTAAGGCGATTGAAGAATCAAAACCTGAAGCGATTTTGTTTTTCAAGAGAATCCCTTCACCCAAGCCCAATAAAACGCCTCCAAACAAAGCAGCGATCCACGGAAGTTGTGCGAAGCTGGGCATAACGGGAGGGAAAAGCTCATAAAGGCGAAAGAATGCTGCAAAACTAAGGGCAGCAAATAACGATCGAGCACCAAATGATTTTCCGAAGAAGATGATTCCAACCAATATCCCTATTAGATCCAATATCAACAGCGTCATAGAAAGAGGGATATCAGCTCACTGGTATGCTAGAAGGGCAAGACCCACACTGCCGCCTTCTGCTAGATTACTTTGTGCGTGTACATTGTAAATACCAAATGATGAAATGGCCGCGCCCAATAGAGTAAAAAAAACTCTTTTAGAGCGTTTTCCGGTAAACATGTTGTCAAAACCTTTCTTTATAGTATTAATCGTATACGATAGTACAATTATAGGGGGTGTAACAGAACAAGTCAAACCAACAACAGTAGGGGAAGTCAACGGAAGTCAGCGGAAGCCTGCGCAAAACAGCTTTAATATAGCCCAATCCCAGATTGGACTGGATTGGACTGTTTAAATCAGGAATGGCAAGGAATCCCAACATCTTTTGTGGAATTGCAAAGAAGAAAGGTAAGGTGGATGAAGATGGAGAGACTACTGATACGCAATGTGAGAGTACTAGACGGCAGTGGTGCACCTTGGCAATGGGGAGAACTTCTGGTTGAAGGTTCAACCATAAAAGCGATGGGGAAGATCAACGGCACCGAGGCGCAGGTATTCGATGGTCAAGGGCATTATTTGGTGCCCGGATTTGTCGATTTGCATACTCATGCAGATCGAGGGATTTTACAATTTCCTAATGCAGAGAATTATTTGCGTCAAGGTGTAACTACTTTGATCGGTGGCAATTGCGGTGGTTCTTGTTATCCCATTGGACAGCATCGAAACGAGGTAGAAGAAAAAGGGATTGCAATTCATTACGGATTACTGGTCGGCCATGGTAGTATTCGTCAGAGTGTCATGGGTATGGAAATGCGACACCCAACTCCACAAGAACAGAAAACTATGGAAGAGGCCTTAGCAGTTTCTTTAGAAGTAGGGGCGCTTGGTTTGTCGCTTGGACTGTATTATACGCCCGGTAGTTATGCCAAAACAGAGGAAGTCGTTGGTTTAGCTAAGGTGGTAGCAAAGTATAAGGGTTTTGTTAGTA
>CAZAFY010000159.1:0-3708 GCA_964484445.1 uncultured Eubacteriales bacterium | reverse complement strand
GGAGACAAGCGCCATGACGGAAGGGAGGTCTTTTCTTGAACTTCTTTCGCGCCTTCAACATGGCTATGAAATCCATTTTCACCAATAAAATGCGCTCTTTTTTGACTATGCTCGGTATTATCATCGGCGTCAGTTCTGTAATCATTTTGGTCACCCTGATTCAAGGCTACACCCAGAAGCAAATGGAACAGTGGTATTCCATGGCCCGCGACACGATCTCGATCAATGTTTGGGATGAACAGTCTGATATCTCTCAAGACCTTTTCGAATATTGCATGGGGTTATCGGATTATATCACGGCAGTAACACCGAACAGTCAATCTTGGGTCAATAACATTAAATATAAGTCCAAAGCTATTGAGGACACCACACTTTACTTTGGTAATGAGCAGTATAGCGACACCATGGGGTATAAAATCATTGCCGGACGGGATATTTCGTATTCCGATGTGAAAAACCGCATCAAAGTTGTTCTTTTAGGCGAACGGGTTCGCAAGGAATTGTTTGGTCTAGAAAGTGCCGTCGGCAAAGTTATGAAGATCATGGGTGAAGATGTTACAGTGATCGGCGTCTACGAAGCCAAAATGAATGGAGCACGGTGGTCCACCGATGATATGATGGTCATGCCTTATACCTTGATGCGGACCTTTAGCCAAAGCACCACCATAAATGGCTATATTGCTAAAGCAAAAGACGGAGAGGCAACTGACACTGCCATTGGGCTGATTAAAACCTTTTTGGCAGGGAAATTTGCACAAGAATGGTATTACAATGTTTATTCTCAAAACGAATGGCAAGATGAAATGAGCGAAAGTACCCGTATGATGAGTATGGTTGTTGGTGGCATCGCCGGAATTTCCCTGATGGTCGGCGGTATCGGTATCATGAACATTATGCTGGTATCGGTCACGGAACGAACTCGGGAAATCGGAATTCGAACGGCGATCGGTGCCCGTCGAATCGACATCATCACCCAATTCCTAATCGAAGCGGCTACTGTCAGTGCTTTTGGCGGCTTGTTGGGAATCGGAGTCGGGACGATTGGTTCAATTTTAGCTGGGGCTGCCTTGATCAAAACCATCTTGATTCCATCACCCTTGATCATGATGGGGGCATTCCTCTTCTCCGCCATATTAGGAATTTTCTTTGGCTTTTACCCCGCGAACAAAGCTTCCAAGCTTCATCCTATTGAAGCCTTACGTAACCAATAAGGAGGGAATCAATCATGAAAAAAAAATGGGTCTCAGCGCTGATCGTGATCTTAGCCTTGCTCACTCTGAGCGGCTCCGTACTTGCTTATCAAGATATTCAAAACCCTGTTGAAAACGATGCTGCCCAGGTGATGTCCTCCTTGGGGTTACTTCAACCGTTCAGCGAAGATGTCTTTTCACAAGAACCCGCGATGAAACGTGGCGAATTCGCCATGTTAGCTGTAAAAATGCTGGGCTTTGATCAACCCCTGCTCTACAACACGTTTACCATCTTTCCCGATGTACGCAGCACCTTGGCCGAAGCACCTTATATAAACGCTGCTGTGCGCAAATATGGCATCTTACGAGGCTTTCCTGACGGAACCTTCCGTCCCGATGAAACTATTACCTATGCCCAAGCGATTACCGTATACATCAATATGCTTGGCTATACAATTGCAGATGTTGGCCCATTCTGGCCGGATAACTATTTGACAAAGGCAGATCGTTTAGGCTTAAGCGATGGAATAGAATTAACTGCTAACGCCCCCATGCCTCGTAGCAGTGCAGCCTTGCTGGCTTGGAATTTGTTGAATACCTCTTCAAAAAGCGGAACACCTTTTCTATCAACCTTATATCCACAAGTCGTCGAAAATGCTTTATTGTTACGAACCTGGCAGAGTTCTTCTGCTTTACAAAAAGGTAGAGCGGAGTTTTCTGTGAATGGAGCGGTACAACAATATCGTGTTCAAAACAACATCGCAATAAGCTTCGTTGGTAGTCGAGGACGATTAATTTTCGATGCCAAGCAAGTCGGAACCGTGATCGGCTTCTTGCCGGACCGAACTCAATACGTTGAATCCACCGTGACGGCTGCTTTTGCCGATCGCTTAGAGCTTGGCAGTGGAACGTATCCAATATCCAGAAGCACCCCACTGTTCTTTAACGGGCAGCTGACCACGTATCAAATGGGTTGGTATAATATCGTACCCGATCAAACGATTCGTCTCTATTACGATGATTTGGGCACTTTACAACTCGCTTCTGTTATCTCGAGCAAAGCGATCACCTACTCCTTCATCTATGAAGTGAATAGTGACGAAAAGATTCCGGCAGATGCTGTTGTAATGAAAAACGGAGTGAAAATCCCTGCTCGTAGCGTAAAAAAATATGATGTTGTCTCCTATGATGGTCGCAATGGCATCTACTATGTCAATGACATGAAGCTAAAAGGATATTATCAAACCGGTTATCCGGTTTATACCTATCCGGAAACAGTTACCGTGTTCAATAATACCTTCACTATTGGTGAAGAGGCTGCCAAAAGCTTTAATCGTTTACGTTTAAACCAACAAATCGTCTTGTTGTTCGACAGCAACGGCACTGTTGCCGGGGCTTTCCCAGCTGAAGAAATTCAGGTCACGCTATACGGTGTTTTGAAGAATATCTCCGGAGACGGCAGTGCTACCGTCGAACTGCTCAACGGATTAACAGTTCAAGGTGTTTCCAACCTCACCGCCTACGGACCGGTATATTCTCCGTATCAAGGCTATGTCAATGAGCTCCTGATGACCCAAGGTCAACTGGTCACCGTGAGCCAAAACTACAATGCGGAACGAATGAACGTGACCCCGGTACGATATCAAGATAAAGCTCCCGGTGACTGGAACCTTGAAACTCGCTTATTAGGAGAAACCGCCGTTGCAGAAAACGTGCAGATCTTTGAGAAAGTCACAGCCGATGCACCGTTGATTGCGATACATCTTTCCGATATCCCCTTTGAAACCGTTAAAGCCGAAAAAATAAGATACACGTTAACAGATTCTTCCGGTACGATTTCAGTGATTGTTTTAGCCGATGTCAGTGGCAAGGGCTGGGAATATGGTATGTTAAGTGTGCAGCCGGTTGAAGAAACTCTGTTAGACCCTAGTGGCAATCCTTATCAAGCCATTACCTCTTATCGGTTGACAGTACGTCAAGCAGAAAGTAGTTTAGTCTACTCGGTCCGTTACTGGCCCGACAGCAGCACTATTGACCCGGTGAAGGTTCCTCATGGCATGGGTATGCCTTCCTCCTTCCAAAACTTTTTACTGGAAAGCTTAGAGAAATATACGACCGTAACGCAAAAGAATTTCGATGGGGAAAAGGGATTGAACATGGGCAGCGCTTACCTGCGCTTTAATGATTCAATGCAAGTTTATGCGTCCGGTGTACGCCAGTTCATTGGTTTGGCCGAGGCACGAGCCAATTACAACAGCTTTGTTGTATATCTGGACCGCCCCTTAGAATTAGGTGGCGAAGTTGTTATCCTCATAGCAAAATAGTACATCAAAAAATGGAGTGGGTTTACACCTACTCCATTTTAATGTACTTTTTTTATTTTTTCCGTGATGAAGTTACGAATGAGGAGCCTTTTCAAGAACTTCTGCTAAGGAATCTAACCATTCACCGGTAAAAGCCTCTATTCTACCCTGATCACAGGCTTGGGCTAGTTTTGGATCGATCGGTAATTTACCTA
>CAZAFY010000158.1:0-3721 GCA_964484445.1 uncultured Eubacteriales bacterium | reverse complement strand
TATAATAATGATCATAGGTTAACGTTAGTTTAGCCAAATTCATCCCTCCTATTCTATTCGCTGAACAACATTTCGCGAGTTTAATCCTAAAATCCTTCCGCGTAACGAATATTGCCTTAGCCGAAAGAAATTGTCATTTAGTGATAAAACTCAAAAAAATTGCAGGTAGATTCCAAAATGTTGGCGAATTAATTAAGGTCAATTAAAAGAGGAGGGATACTATGGCTTATCGAGCAGAACAACACAAGAATGGTAATTTTGATGGAGATTGGTTTGGGAAAATTCTCCCCTTAAGACAACAAGCAGAAGTGATTAATCGCTGGTTAACCTTACGACTGGAAACAGTATTACCTAAAATTATGCAGCGTGAAAATTTTGACATGTGGATCGTGGCATGCAGGGAATATAACGAAGATCCGGTATTCATCTCGCTTATTCCCGAACCGGGGATGAGTGCCAGAAGACTGACCGTATTGGTATTCCACCGACAAGAAGACGGGACCGTGCAACGATTTGTTTTAGCCAGAGCCGGTATCGGCGGAGATTTGTATCAACCGGTTTGGAACCAAGAATTAGGGGATCAGTGGACGAATCTTCGTGCCATGCTTGAAGAACGGCAACCAAAGCGAATCGGGATCAATGTGGGTCATACCTTTGCTTTCGGAGATGGACTATCTCATGCTTTATATGAGGAAATGATGTCGGCCATAGGAGAGACGTTTGCTGCTCGTTGTGCATCCGCAGAGCGGTTAGCAGTGGGTTGGCTTGAAGAACGAACTTACGAGGAAACCGTAGCCTATGAAGGGATCATGCAGATCGCACATGGGGTAATTTCTGAGGCCTTTTCTTCTCGAGTCGTTCATCCGGGAATCACCACTGCGGAAGATGTGGTTTGGTGGATCCGACAACGCTTTGTGGATTTAGGGTTAAAACCATGGTTCCAACCCAGTGTTTCCATTCAACGCCGGGGAGCGGTTGGTTTGGGAAGTGTTTCCTCGAAAGACATCATCATGCCGGGGGATTTGTTACATTGTGATGTTGGCTTTGGCTATTTGCGTTTGAACACTGATACTCAACAAAATGCTTATGTTCTGCGCCGAGGCGAGAAAGATGCTCCCAAGGGTCTGAAAGACGCCTTAAAAGCAGCAAATCGCTTACAAGATATCGTTCGCCAAGAGATGAAAGTCGGTCGGACCGGCAACGAGATCTTGCAGTCTTCCAGAGAAATCGCAATAGCCGAAGGCTTAGTTCCACGGATCTATAATCATCCCATCGGATACCATGGGCATGGGGCAGGAACAACCATTGGCTTGTTTGATATGCAAGAAGGTGTTCCGGGAAGAGGAGATTATCCTCTGTATGAATCAACTTGTCATGCCCTTGAGTTGAATGTGAAATTCCCTGTGCCGGAGTGGGATGATCAAGAAGTAACCATGGCTTTAGAACAGACAATTTTGATCCGTGATGAGCATGCTTGGTTCTTAGATGGCAGACAAAAAAGCTTACATTTGATTCGCTAAAGGATGATGATGATGAATAATCGAGTTAAGAAGATTTTAGTATGGATTCTAGTGGCGGCCATGGTATTGCCGATGACAATTACTGTTATCAGTGCCTTGTTTCGCTAAAAGAGTAAAAGGAGATTTCAATAATGAAACCATTTCGAGTCAATGATTTAACAAATTTTAAAGGGGTGGGTGCTGCTGCAGTATCTCCCAATGGAGAACAAGTTGTTTATGTTATTAGCGAGATTTTAGAAAAAGAAAACGGATATCGTTCCAGCTTATGGCTCAAGAAGGGGGAAGAACGGCTTCCTTTGACCAATGGCCAAAAACCTGCGACTCGAGACAACAATCCCAAATGGTCTCCCGATGGAAAGCAGATCGGCTTTATTTCGAATCGCAGCGGGACCAATCAAGTGTGGGTGTTATCATCGGCAGGGGGAGAAGCACGTCAAATCAGTGATCTGTTTAAAGGAGTCAGTTCCTTCCAATGGGCACACGACGGCAAGAAGATCTATATCTCGGGCAAAGAAGAGACCCCGGAAGAAGATAAACCCAGAGAAGGAGCCGCTTTCACCCATGTTACCCGATTGCATTATAAAATGAATGGGGTAGGCTACTATGACCGTTTTTGGAATCAAATTTGGTCCATTGAGGTAGAAACCGGTAAAATGGACCGACTGACCAACGGGGACTTTCATTGCGGAGAACCGCATCCTTCTCCCGACGGTAAATGGTTGGCTTTTTCTTCTAATCGCACCGGTGAAGAGCAAGACACGATCAATGATTTGTGGCTGTTATCGCTGAGTGATGGTAATTTAACCAACTTGACCGAACAAAAAGTTGCATTCCAAGGCATTTCTTGGCACAAAGACAGCAAAGGTTTGGTCTATGCCGGGCATCACAAAGGACCGATTCCCGGTGCCCAGGCTGAAATCTGGAGTGTTACTCTTCAAGGGAAGCATACGCTGCTGACTCCTGATTTTCCTTATATGGTGGGTACAGCAGCAGGCTCCGATGTGCGCATGGACAGCGGTACCAGTGGTCCGAGCGTAGCAACCTGCGGCAAGTATGTGCTTTTTACGGCAACCAATGGCGGTAATGCTTACCTGTATCAACTCACTTTAGAAACGGGTGAAATCGAGGTTCTTTACGGCGAAGGGGACATGGCAGTTTTTAGTTTTCATGAAGCCAGAGGCGTTTGTGTTTTGAATAAGACCACTCCGGAAACTCCCGCAGACTTATGGTTAGCCGATCTGAAAGTTGCAGAGGTCTTTCATCCGATAACTGCAGTCAATGAAGCATTATTTGCTGACCGATGGGTGTCGAAAGCGGAAGTGATTCATTTTAATCATTCCGATGGCACTGTACTGGAAGGATGGTTATTAAAGCCATTTGGATATGAAGAAGGACAGCAATATCCTCTGGTCATGGAAATCCACGGTGGACCTAATACCGCCTATGGCAATAGCTTCTTCCACGAATTCCAAGTATTGGCAGGCTTGGGATACGGAGTTTTCTACGGCAACCCCAGAGGTTCGACCGGTTATGGGGAAGAGTTTGCAAAAGCGATTATTGGGGATTGGTGTGGAGTCGATGCCGATGATTTACTATTCATGGCGGAAGAAGTCAGCAAATTGCCTTGGGTCGATGCCACAAGAATGGGAGTAACCGGTGGAAGCCAAGGGGGATACTTTACTAACTGGTTGGTTGGGCATACGGAACTCTTTAAAGCAGCCGTTACTCAGAGAAGTATGTCGAACATGTTGAGCAAGTACGGAACAGCGGATAACGGCTGGACCCATGATAAACGAGGCATGGGCGGGGCTGATATTTGGGATAGCGAAGATCTACTTATGGAGCGTTCTCCGATTCGCTATGCACCGAAGGTAAAAACTCCGTTACTCTTCATTCACAGTGATCAGGATTTCCGGTGCCCTTTAGAACAGGCAGAGCAATTCTATGTAGCATTGAAACGCTTAGGAGTCGAAACTGAAATGGTCATCTTTAAAGGCGAGAACCATGAGTTGTCTCGTAGCGGAAAGCCGGCCAACCGGTTGACTCGTTTGGATTATATGATGAATTGGTTTAAGAAATATCTAGGGGAAGTCGCTCCGGAAGTTCTAGACGTTTAAAAAGATTTATAAAAAAGCATCGGCTCGAACTGAACTGCTACCCGTCAAGAGGACACTGAAATAAAATAAGGATTACACGGCACG
>CAZAFY010000157.1:0-3744 GCA_964484445.1 uncultured Eubacteriales bacterium | reverse complement strand
CCGATTGTGGGACAGCACTCTGGAAAGTTCCCAGAACACCGACGGAGTAAACTTACTAAACTAAGTAAATCTCTCAGGTTACAAGGACAGAGAAAAGGGCATAACTACCCTCTTTCTCTTTTTTTTTTGCAAGGAGAGCCATGAAGAAAGTACTAATTATAACCAACAATCCTAAGGTGGCAATCTTACCGGGGGCAGAATTTCACCAAGAAACCTTACTGGAAATTCTGACGAGAGTGAGAAATATGGTCCATAGTGGATTCACATTGATTTCTCACCCCTTAGCAGGTAGTGTTAAGCCTAATGAAACACCCTATAAATCCATAATCATGGAAACAATGCCAAATGAGGCAATTGATGAAACCAGTTTGCGGATCATTGAGGGAAGCATCGCAACCGCCACCAAATTGCTACTGGATAGACCTTTGAAGATTCGCGCTCAACAAATCATGGATGATTATGCCGTAATCGATTTATCCCTGATTGAGAGTGGACTACAAAGTTTATCACATTTATAAATTGAATTGATTTGAGGAGGAACCTTTAATGGCTAATTATCAATACGACCTAGTCATCGTCGGCGGCGGTCCTGGTGGACTGGCAGCGGCCATCTACGGTGCACGTTCGAAAATTTCTACCGTAGTAATTGAAAAAAATCGACCCGGCGGTCAAATTGCAACAACGGAAGAATGGGAGAATTACCCCGGAACACCCCATACCAGCGGCCCTGAAGAGATGAAGGGTTGGGTAAAGCACGCTGAGAAATTCGGCACCGAATTTGTTAAAGATGAAATCGTAAATATTGTTGACAAGGGTGACAGCAAATTAGTAATTGGGAAACAACACACCTTTGAAGCAAAAGTCGTTATTGTTTCTGTCGGAGCAGAACCTCGTGTTTTAGGAGTTCCCGGAGAACGCGAATTCCGCGGAAAAGGGGTCAGCTACTGTGCTACATGCGATGCAGATTTCTTTACTGAACTCGATGTCGTTGTAGTTGGATCCGGTGATCAAGCAGTTGAAGAAGGAATGTACTTAACCAAATTTGCTGAAAGTGTAACTGTAATCGTGTTGCATGATGAAGGCACATTGGATTGCACTCCTGTTCTTAAAGAAAGAGCGTTTCACAACCCAAAAATGAAATGGGTCTGGAACTCTACCGTGAACGCCATTAAAGGCGACGGTATCGTAGATACCGTAGAAGTTAAGAATATTAAAACCGGAAATATATCTACTATTGAGGCAAATGGAGTGTTCTTCTTTGTAGGAATGGTTCCGCAAACCGGTTGGTTAAAAGATATTATTGCTTTAGATAACCGCGGATACATCATTGCAAATGAACTCTGCGAAACCAATGTTGACGGCATCTATGCCGTAGGAGATGCCCGTCAAAAATTCTTACGTCAAGTGGTTACAGCAGCCGCCGATGGCGCTATAGCCGCTACTGCTGCTGAGAAGTTTATCCATGAAGAAGAAGGCTTTCGTGAAATGGTTCTCGAACAAGATATACCTGTGATTGTCTCGTTTTGGAATCCCACTAAACCCGCAACTATGGATCTAAACACTAAATTAGAAAACATGCTGGAAGCGTATAAAGGCAAAATTAAATTTGTTAAAATCGACACCTATCGCAACTTGCGCATATCTCGTAAGTGTGAAGTTAAAGATATTCCTACGGTTGTGTTTTACAATCAAGGCAAAATCGTCGATCGGATCGATGTCGATGTAACTGTGGAAGGCGTAGAAGAAAAATTGAAAGCTATTCTTATGTAGTGGTGTCCGTTCCTAAGTCAAACGAGGGAATGTTACCATAGATTTTCATCAACAAATCGAAGGAGGTGAAAATAGTGATTGAATTAAACAAAGAAAATTTTGATGCCGAAGTTCGTGAAGTATCAGGTCCGGTTTTGGTTGATTTTTGGTCTCCCAAATGTGATCCTTGTATGGCACTTCTCCCTTCTGTTGAACAATTAGCGGAAGATCTAGCAGGTAAGGTCAAGTTTTGTAAGGTAAATGCCTTAGAAAATCGCCGTCTTTGCATAAAAGAAAAAGTGTTGGGATTACCCACCATTCAAATTTACAATAATGGAGAAAAGGTTGTTGAGTTGACAAAAGACGATGCAACCGAAGCCAACATCCGTGCTGAGTTAGCAAAATTTTAGTAGGGTTTATACTTACACCAAAGTGGTGTAAGATATCAGGAGGTGAACCATATGCGGTTAGAACTGGGTTATATCCACATTAAAGATGTTCAATTCGGCGAAGTGACAAAACTCTCTAACGGTACGCTTTATGTTAATAAAGCTGAAATGATTCAAGCTGTTAGCGGAGACGAACGCATTGCTTCTGTTGACATCGATATCGTTCATCCGGGTGAATCGGTTCGAATCATCCCCGTGAAAGATGTTATTGAACCTCGGGTCAAGGTTGCCGGTCCTGGCAATGTTTTCCCCGGCATGCTCGGCAAAGTAGAAATGGTCGGCGAAGGTCGCACGCATGTGCTCCAAGGCATGGCTGTTATTACAACCGGTAAAATTGTTGGATTCCAAGAAGGAATCATCGACATGACCGGTCCCGGAGCAGACTACACTCCTTTCTCCAAATTGCACAATGTGGTTGTTATTGCCGAACCAAAATCCGGTGTGTTACAACCTGACCACGAAGCTGCAGTCAGAATGATTGGGTTCAAAGCCGCTGCTTATTTAGCAGAAACCGGACGCGAAGCCAAAGCTGACGAAGAAAAGGTTTATGAGCACTTGCCGATTTACAAATCTGCCGAAAAGTTTGCTCATCTTCCCAAAGTAGCGTATGTTTACATGTTACAAACTCAAGGCTTACTCCATGACACCTATGTCTATGGTGTAGATGCCAAGCGAATTCTGCCCACTCTGATGTCACCGACCGAAATGTTCGACGGAGCCATTGTTAGCGGTAACTGCGTATCTGCTTGCGACAAGAATCCTACCATTGTTCATTGCAACAGTCCGGTTATCACCGACTTGCTGGAACGACATGGCGTAGATTTCAATTTCATCGGTGTTATCATCACCAATGAAAACGTTACCTTGGCCGACAAAGAGCGTTCTTCTAACTTTACTGCCAAATTGGTAGAAATGTTAGGTGCTGAAGCCATTATTATTTCTGAAGAAGGCTTTGGTAACCCAGATGCTGACTTAATGATGAACTGCGTTAAGAATGAGAAAAAAGGCGTAAAAACCGTATTAGTGACCGACGAATATGCCGGGCGCGACGGTGCTTCTCAATCCTTAGCCGATGCCAACCCGTTAGCCAACGCTTGCGTGACTGCAGGAAATGCTAACGAAGTAATCTTGTTACCTCCTATGGCCAAAGTGATTGGTCATCCGGAAGTTGCCAATGTTATCGCCGGTGGTTGGAATGGTTCCTTAAGAGCCGATGGCTCTATTGAAACCGAAATCCAAGTGATTACCGGTGCAACCAATGAATTGGGTTACTTTACCCTGACTGCAAAGCAGATCTAAAAAACTAATCTCGAAAACAAACTTTGAAGGGAGTTGTCACTCATGTTGAACGGAAAAAAAGTTGCGATCCTGGGCGATCGTGACGGAATTCCCGGTGGTGCTATTGAAGCCGTCGTCGCAACAGCCGGTGCAGAAGTTGTATTCTCTACAACCGAATGCTTCGTCTGAACCGCGGCTGGTGCCATGGACCTGGAAAATCAAGCTCGGATTAAAAAATTTGCAGAAGAATTAGGTGCTGAGAATTTAG
>CAZAFY010000156.1:2619-3795 GCA_964484445.1 uncultured Eubacteriales bacterium | reverse complement strand
GGTCTCGTGGGCTCGGAGATGTGTATAAGAGACAGGCGCCAATTCAGCCGGTTCATGATACAGCGTTGTATACAGCTCCGCCCAGAAGTAGGAGCCATCTTTACGCAAATAGCGTTTTACAGTTCGAGCAGAAGGTTTTTCCCCTTTTAACATTTGTTCCACATCGAGTTGGGAGGAAGGAAGATCGTTTGGATGATTGAGTTCACGCCAATGTTTGCTGGCCAGCTCCTCTTCCGTGTAGCCAAGCATTTGACAAAAGGCCTGATTCGCCGCCATATGCCCCGAAGAGAGCACGACAACTTGGCCTACCATGGAGTTTTCAAAAAAACCATGGAAGACTTGGTCATTGCCATCCTTTTGCAGTTTCATACTTTGCCGAATAAATTCTTTAAACTTCATTCTATCCCTCTCCGTTGTATAACATTCATATCGTAGGTTCGATGCCCTGTAAAAACACACTTCCATATTGTAACAGAAATGGCTGAACTTAACAAACGAAAAATAGGAAATTCTCATGGTAAAATGTTAATTCCATAGTGTGCAAAAAAAGTCGAGAAGGATTTTAGCTTTCTCTCTATAATCTTGTTTGTAGGGAGGTGAACAAAGAATGCAGGAACAATTGGACGCGGTTCAACGCATGCAAGACTATATTGCCGAACATTGGGACGAAGAGATAAACTTGGCCGATTTATCTCGCGTATCCTTTTTCTCACCCTGGTATGCTCATAAGTTATTCGTTAAATTGTTGGGGCTGACCCCGGCAGAGTATATTCGAAAAATCCGGTTGTCCAAATCTGCTTTGAAGTTGCGTGATCAAGCGGTGAAAATCGTCGATGTGGCATTTGAAATGGGATTTGGCAGTGTCGATGGCTACCAGCGCGCGTTCTTGCGAGAGTTTGGCAGAAATCCAGCCGAGTATGCCGCCCATCCGGTTCCTTTGTATTTGTTCAATCCGTACGGCGTAAAATTTAGCAAACCGGAAAGGAGACCGACCATGGAAAATGTGAAACATGTTTTTGTGCAAGTCATAGAAAAACCCCAACGCAAGGTTTTAATCAAGCGCGGGGTTAAGGCGACCCATTATTTTGAGTATTGCGAGGAAATTGGTTGTGATATCTGGGGGTTGCTGTTGAGTATGGCCAGTGAGGGCAATGAACCGGTGTCGATGTGGTTACC
>CAZAFY010000156.1:0-2519 GCA_964484445.1 uncultured Eubacteriales bacterium | reverse complement strand
TTGGTCGCTGTGAAGTAGTTTAAATTCTCTTCAACGCTGTATCGAATTCGTCCAGGATGTCGTCGATATTTTCCAGGCCTGCTGAGAATCGTAGTTGCCCGGTGGAGATTCCGACTTGCGCCAGCATTTCAGGGGAATAGGCTCGATGCGAGGTTTTGGCAGGATACGAAATCGTGGAGGAAACCCCAGCCAAACTGGGCACTAATTTAATCGTGGGGCATGCGCTAATGAAGTTGCATGCTCCTTTTTCTCCGCCTGCAATATCGGCCGAGAGCATTCCACCAAAGCGACCTTCTACAAAAAACTGTTTGGCACGTTCATGGTATGGCGAAGAGGTCAACCCAGGGTAATAGACTCGCTCAATCTTTGGATGCTGTTCAAAGAATTCGGCAATTTTCTGTGCGTTTTTGCAATGTCGCTCCATGCGTAAATCCAGGGTGCGCAAACTGCGGGTCAAGAGCCAAGCATCGAACGGGCTCATAATCGAACCGTAAAGGGTGAAGTAGCGTCGCAGATGGGCGATGGTTTCCGCATTTGCTGTCAGTGCACCGCCCAACAAATCGCTGTGGCCGCCCAGATATTTGGTAGCACTGTAAACAGCAACATCCACCCCAAGTTTTAGGATTTGAGCAACCGCCGGTGTGGCAAAGGTGTTGTCAACAATCAATTTACACCCGTGAGCGTGGGCGATTTTGGCGAGGTTGGGTAAGTCTTCTACCACCATTAAGGGATTAGAAATGGTTTCGGTATAGATCACCTTGGTGTTGGGACGCAGTAGCGCTTGAACATCCTCTTTCTCAAAATCGGCCAGAGTGATGTCAACGCCAAAGCGCGGTAGTTCATTTTTGAAGAAATCATAGACGCCCCCGTAGAGCACGTTGGAAGAGACTACATGGTCTCCGGTTTTAACGTGGGCTAAAATCGAAGTAATGATTGCCGCCATGCCCGAGGAAAAGACTAAAGCACCATCGCTTTCTTCGGCTTGAGCCAAGACATCTTCCACGGCATCACTGCCCGGGTTCGACATGCGAGAGTAGACATAACCTTGAGCGGAGCCGTCGTAGACCGCATCTAAAGAGGCAACATCATCAAAGGAGAAGACGCTGCTCATATAAATAGGGTTCACCTTGGGCACCGAGACCGAGGCGGCAATCTTTTTCGCCAGCGTATTTTCACCAGCGTGGGTCAAACGTGTCATCAACCCTTTTTTCTTCATTGTAATTCCTCCTGAAATTTCATCTTGACAATTCTTAGCTGGACTTTATTTACAGGGTGGGGACTGTCCCCAGCTTGAAAATCCTATCCATTATTTGGTTTTTTCGCTAGATAAAGGTCCATGGTATCGTAAATCTTCATAACTCCACCGTGTTCGGCAATGGTTTGTTTGATCTTTGCGTAAAAGCTGCTTTTTTCCGGCTCCGGCATGCTACGATGGTCCGAATAGGTTTCCAAAAGCGATAGATATTCCTCCGCTGTGAATTGGCGTGTGGCATTGAACAGTGAGCATTCTGCTTCCACAAAACCGTAGCTTTCAAGGGTCAAGAGGTTGTGGACGTATCGCTCTGCATCTTCTTTGATGTTCGGCTTCACCTCTTTAAATTTTCCAACAGCTCGGAATTCGTCGTAGACTTTCTGAATCTCCACATGTAACGGGTCCGTTGGATTATTAGCACGAGGCCGATTCCAGAAGAGGGCAAGCGTGCCACCCGGTTTCAACAAACGTAAGACTTTTGGGTAGCCAACTTCCTCGGCGATCCAATGAAAGGCGGTGGCTGAAAAAACCAGATCCATGGAATCGGCTTCGCCCGGGTATTGTTCAAATTCGCCTTGGAAGACGGTGAAGTTTTGCCATCGTTTGAATTTTTCTGCGGTATAAGCAGCTAAGTCTTCCCCCAACTCCACAGCGAGCACTTGACAACCGGTTTTGAGAATCGGTTCCGTCGCTTGCCCGGTGCCACTACCGATCTCTAAAGCACGCTTGCCTTCGTGCAATTGAGCTACGCGAATGATTTGTTCAAACAGTTCCGGACAATACTTCGGGCGCCACTTCTCGTAGTTTTCAACATCTTGGTTGAAAGTTTTGCGAAGATCCACGTTATCAAACCGCCTTTCAGGAGCGACTTCCATAATTTTCTTGACCTTAATTAGGAAAAGTATTAAGATAGAGCTGAACCTTGTATAAGGAGTTGATGCTATGCACAAAAGGAAAATGGTTGCCCCGGTCGTCATAACATTGTTACTTTTAGCCTATTACTTGTTTTATTTTACGATGATTATTAACACGCCCATGTTGTCTTCCACGGCAAAATTGTTAGGGGGAGTGATTCCCTTATTGCTTGCCGGTGGTAGCGTTTATGTGCTCATGGAACGAATCAAAGAAATAAGGAGTGGTGAAGAAGATGATCTTAGTCAATACTGATTATATCACGGGAAAAGAATTTGAAATGCTTGGTTTAGTCAAAGGAAGCACGATTCAGTCAAAAAACATTGGTCGCGATATCACCCAAGGTTTAAAAACA
>CAZAFY010000155.1:0-3802 GCA_964484445.1 uncultured Eubacteriales bacterium | reverse complement strand
TAGAAATCAATCACTTGAGTAAAACGTTTGGTCAAAACGTCGTTCTTCGGGATATTGATTTTCGAGTTTCAGGTGGAGATGTCATCAGCATCATCGGTTCGTCCGGCTCAGGAAAGTCTACCTTGTTGCGTTGTATCAACCTATTGGAAACTCCCAATGGTGGTGAGATTCTATTCCATGGCAGAAACGTTTTGGAGAGCGGCACCAATATTGCTCAATATCGCGGAAAAGTAGGGATGGTTTTTCAGAACTTTAATCTTTTTTCACATATGACCGCTTTGAAGAATTGCACCATTGGTCCGGAACTGGTTTTGAAGCTCAAAGAAGATGAAGCCAAAGACCGTGCCTTGTATTATCTCAATAAAGTGGGAATGGCTCCGTATATCCATGCGAAGCCGAAGCAACTCAGTGGCGGCCAAAAGCAACGCGTCGCCATTGCGAGAGCGCTGGCCATGGAACCGGAGATCTTGCTCTTTGACGAACCCACCTCGGCTTTGGATCCTCAAATGGTCGGTGAAGTCTTGACAGTCATGCGCACCTTAGCCACGGAAGGATTGACAATGTTAGTGGTAACTCACGAAATGGCCTTTGCTCGAGATGTTTCCAGTCATGTGGTTTTTATGAAAGATGGTATCCTCTGGGAAGAGGGAACTCCGGAGCAAATCTTTGAACATCCCACAAGGATTGAGACCCAAGAATTCTTGGCACGTTTTCGAGAACATTAAAGGAAATCCAAAACAGCAGAGCAAATTGCTCTGCTGTTTTTTGCAAAAGATTCGTAAAATTCTTATAATTCGAAAGGTTATTTTCCGACTTTCAAGAATTCATACAACAAGACTTGAATAATCAATGCATTGAACCAACGAAAGGAAGGGCAGACATGAAACTAACCAAAGAAGAACGCTCATGGGTGTTGTACGATTGCGGGAATTCCGCGTACTCCATGGCGGTGACCACGGCATTATTGCCCATTATTTTTGGCATGTTCGATAATGTTGGCAGTAGCATGGATCTCGGCTACTTCAACTCTCTGGCCAGTATTCTTATTGCAATTCTGAGTCCGGTTCTGGGAACCATTGCCGATTACAAAGACTTTAAGAAGCGATTCTTCACTTTCTTTGCTTCTCTCGGTATTTTAGCAACCGCAGCCTTAGCTTTTATTGCTCCTTCCAGTGGTCAATGGCAACTTCTGGTTCTGTTTTATGTATTATCGGCTCTGGGCTTTGCCGGTGCCAATATCTTTTATGATTCTTTCCTAGTGGACGTCACCGATGATGAACGCATGGATAAGGTTTCGACCAGTGGCTTTGCCTTTGGCTACATATCCAGTGTAATTCCCTTTGGCTTAAGTCTTGCATTGATCTTTGTGCTCGGCATGGATAAAGCCATTGGCTACCAAATCGGGTTTATCGTGACTGCTCTCTGGTGGGGGCTGCTGACCATTCCGATTATCAAAGATGTAAAGCAACGTCATTATATTGAACCGGAACCACAGCCAATACAAAACAGCTTTAAGCGCTTAGCAGAAACATTTCGTAACATCCGTCAGCACAGAAATGTCTTTATCTTCTTATTAGCCTACTTTTTCTACATCGATGGTGTAGATACAATCATCAAAATGGTGGTACCTTATGCTACTGCGGTCTTGGGTGCGGATTCTTTAGATACTTTCACTCTGTTGGGTATTCTGCTGGTCATTCAAATCATTGCATTCCCCTGTGCGATTATATACGGCAACTTAGCCAAGAAGTACTCAGCACGACTAATGATCATTGTGGGCATCTTCACCTACATTGTTTCTTGCATCGCGGCCTACTTTATTTCCTCGGTATGGCATATTTTCATCTTGGGAGCTATGATTGGTTCCGCACAAGGTGGAATTCAAGCCCTCAGTCGCTCTTATTACGCGAAATTGGTTCCTAAGGAACAATCCAATGAATTCTTCGGTTTTTACAATATCTTTGGTAAATTTGCTGCCATTATCGGCCCCGGGGTCATGGCTTTGACCTCCACCTTAACCGGCAATCCTAAGTTGAGCATTTTAGCCATTATTCCGCTATTTATCATTGGGTTTGCGATTTTCTTGACCTTACCCAAAGTGGAAACAAGAGCTACAGAAGTTGCAGGGTCTTAAAATATGAAAGCCAAACATGTGATTGTGGTATCGTACGATGCCTTTGCCGCCGAAGACTGGTCTTTGGCGGCTTCTCTTCCCCATATGGCTCGTTTACTTGAAAAAGGAGCGTATTCGAATCAACTGCAAAGTGTGGATCCGAGTCTAACCTATGTCGCCCATACGACCATGGTTACCGGTGTTTCACCACATCGGCATGGTATTCTGCATAACAATCCCTTCCAACCCTTTATCGCGGAAGTGGAACAAGCCTGGCACTGGTTTTACAAGCAAATCCAAGTACCGACCCTCTATGACCTTCTACACCAGCAAGGCATGACGACAGCGGCGATTCTTTGGCCTGTCACTGCGGGGGCAAAAATCAAGTATCATTTACCGGAAGTTCGTGCCATTGGTAATGAGAATCAAATTCTAAAAGTTCTCCGCTATGGCAGTCCTTTCTACTGCCTCGATATGGAACGCCGCTTTGGTTCTTTGCGAAATGGCATTGAGCAACCCAATCTAGATAACTTTATTGCTGCTGTTGCCGCTCATACGCTTCGGACGAAGCTACCAAACTTGATGTTGATCCATTTTATTGAATTGGATGAGATGAAACATCACCATGGCACCCAGTCTGCGCAAGCCAAACAGGCCATTGTTAATATGGATGAACATTTGGGACAGCTCATCAAAGCTGCAGAAGGAGCGGGTATCTTGGATGAAACGGTTTTTGTAGTAGTAGGGGATCATAGTCAGCTGGATTTGCACACCAAAATCTATTTGAATCGCCATTTACGCAAGATGGGGCTGATTCACGAGACCCCAACCGAGAAGAAATGGAAAGCTTGGTTTCAGAGCACTGGTGGAGGTGCATATTTACGCATCGCTCCCGGAGAAGAGGAGACCAAGTCTATCTTATTGAAATGGTTGGAGGAGATCTCTTCAGAAGCGGACTCCGGTATTGAGCGTTTCTTTGAACTCTCAGGGTTGATTTTTGTAGAAGCTAAATCCGGATACTGCTTTGATGATGATTGGCAAGAGCCAAACGATCTTGTTCCCACGCGCGAAGCCACCCACGGTGCGACCCATGGCTATTCGAAGGATCGAGAGAATTACACCTCGAATGTATTGTTCTCGGGACTCGGTATACAGAACAACCAAAACCTGGGACCGGTCCGCATGGTCGACATCGCCCCCACCCTCGCCGCCCTCTTCGAACTGCCCTTCTCTGAGGGGACGGTTCTCCGCCGCGCTTTTTTACCACAATTTTACCAACACCATTAACTTAGGAGGAACTCAGATGAATTTCATTACCCAAGTTACCCAAGCCATGATGCAACACGAACACGGCAATTCCCACCGCATCAATCACTTCTTACGCGTAAATGCGTATGCTAAAATCATAGCGAATCTGGAGCATGTGGATGAGAAGACGATGCTGACCCTTGAAACGGTTACATTAATGCATGATATCGGGATCAAAATCAGCCTGCAAAAATACAACAGCGGCGCTTGGAATTATCAGCAACAGGAAGGGCCAGCGGAAGCACGAGCGATTTTACAGAAGTTGGAATGCCCGGATGAACTGCGCGAACGAGTGGAATGGTTGATTGCACATCACCATGAAACTGAAAATGTAGAAGAGATTGATTATCAAATTTTGTTGGAAGCAGATTACCTGGTTAA
>CAZAFY010000154.1:0-3809 GCA_964484445.1 uncultured Eubacteriales bacterium | reverse complement strand
ATAGCCACACCCCTAACAAATTTCTAACAACCTTCTTTACTCGAAACTTCTCGGCATATTCCAAAAGTCTAGATAAATTCTTACTCGGATCATTCGTATAATTGCGAATGGCTTTATTGAAAATTTCACTGTCCAACTTGTTCCGATACCGTAGACAGTCACAAATCACACGATCCTTATCATAGATACGAACTTCATGACCATCGATTTCGCCCTTGGTCACTCCAAGCTCTAAGAGGGACTGTTCTATATAATAGGGCTTGACAAAGGGATAATCGATATTGAAACGAGACTTACCGGAATCTTTACTTACCGCAAGATGCCATTTACCTGGTGTGCGATCACTATACTCATAATACCTAAGCGCAGTATCCATACAGAGAATCGCATCAGGAAAAAGCCGAATCACTATTCCGACTTCGCTGAAATCCTCAAGATCAACCCACTGATAATAACCATAGCGAACTCTCTCCACATATCCTTGTTGGATCAGCTGTTGGAGTAATCGGTAAAGTATTTTCTCCTCCTGTAGCTGCTTGGTACGCATCATGCCATTATATTGATCAAAAATGTCTTTGTAATATTCAATATTTTTCATTTACTGACTTCCTCACAACTTTCATTCATTCCGAATCGGTAAGCGGATAAACCAATGCATCTTCATTATAGTTAAAGTCATTGAATATGTCAACACTACTTTTGCTCAATGTAATTGACGGAGCGGATATTTTAATGTAATTACTCATGCTTCACCTTATCCGCATGACACAGTTCGGAAAACGCTTGATTAAGAAAGTGTGGATTACTCAAACTCCTCAGCAATACAATTTTGATAAACTTCCGGGTAATAGGCCTTGAGCACTACGTAGGCTCGAAAGGTGTTGAATCTGCCATACTTCTCGGTTTCCAATTTGAAGTGAGTTAAGCCTGAAATCCTAGTTCCCTTGGTCAACTTCCCGTTTTTCAAATGACCTTTTAACACAGATAGCGCCGGTTCCATCTCTTTTTGATACGGATTCCCTATTCTAGCCAGCATTTCCAAGATACGCAAATAGTCGTATTTCCAACGGGCTGGATAATGGTGTTCCGTCATACTGGGATGAATGGGAGTGTCTGTGTTTTTTTTGTAGATGAGCTGGCGCACCATTAGAACCTGAATTCCTCGCTCAATTGCTGCTTGCACTTCTTCCAAGCGATATGTGTATCCCTGTTGAATATATTCTGCTAAGCCCTCCAGAACGTTGATTGTCGTATGCACCGAACTGATGTGCGGCCGCGGTTTACGATGCCAACAACAGTTCCAGGCGCCGTCGGGCATAGTGCGTCTCAGGGTATAGTCGATCATTTGGTTTAGGCGAGGATCCTGGATTTTAGCATAAGATACTAAGTTGATCAGCATGCCTGTAATACATAAATCCATGGTGTCGATGCCATATTTATTGATGCTCTTCTCCCACTCGTGATCCATGTAATGAAGCAGACTTTCAGTATAAACGGGAGTCTTAGGCATGATTTCCATATATTTAAGTTCCATTAGGGTGTAATGGGTGGAAACCCATTTGGGACCATAAAACCCATTGCCCCATTTCATGGTTTGCGGGTCAAGAAGATCTAAATAGCGCTGAATCAACCCTTGGTTTTGGGTTTCTGTTGGTTCATTGAGCAGGTATTTCTTTACCAAATGAGCGATTACGGGATCACCCCCCAACAACCATTCCAAATTCGTCATGCAAGCTCACCTTCTTTCTTAAATCTTCTTCACCATGATCATACAAGGATTATTCTTGTCCCACAAGGTAGGAAATACTTCAAGCTTAACAAAACCCATGCGTTTGTAGAAGGCTACGGTTTGGTCATATTCTTCATAACGACCTTCTTCTACGGTTTTGACCTGTATGTAACCAAAGCTTTTTTTGGCATATTGTTCGAGTTCGTTATACAAAAGAGTTCCAATTCCTTGGTGGTGAAACTTCATTTTAACACCCATGCAGTGCAATTCGGCGCAATCTTCGCTGGACTGAGATAAAGTTACAAACCCAGCAGTCTCATCTCCAACCAAAGCCAACCACAGAGGCAGCGCCTTCGAATCTTCAATATACTTTTTAGTGCTTTCGGGTAAACCGAACCAGTCGGGCAAATCCAACAGAATTTCTTCTACGATCTTTGCTTTGAACTCGGGTTCCATGATTTGATCAATAGAGATCTTTAGATTCATGATTTTGATTCCTCCAAGTTGAAATGAACATCGATTGAAGCACGATCACTGACCAAACGGATGAGTTCAGAGGAACCCTTGGTCATGGAGATTTCGACTCTGCCGTCGAGCGATTCCTTGATATAATCACGCATTTCGCCCTGGTTCGGCGAAGCCAATGCTACCGGATTCTTTTGTTTAGCGAATAACTCAACTCGCAACGCTCCTTTACCAATCCTAGCCCGAAAAGAGTCCTTTGTAACATCGAACTGCAACATTCTTGCTCCTTCAATAGAACTGAAGCGATACTCTTCCCCTTCGTGGTGAAGCACCAAGAAAAAGCCTTTGGCAAACTGCCCGAGCACCGGAACTGTGGCATAGCTGAAGACAACACCACTGGATTTCCAACCATTGGCGTGTAACCAGACATATTCATTGGGAAAACTGGTTCCCCAATCCTTTTCCATATATCCATCTGCATGCTGTATGTCCCATGATCTTTCACCTAGGCTGAATTTCCCATTCACGGTGTGATACATACTGATGATCGAATGATTGCACTCGTTGGGAAAATAGGTTAGCCAACCCATAATATTCGGTTTCAAGAAGGAGGTCTTAATCGGTGTTAAGTTGCCAAAGCTGAAGTTCCCTTGCACCCGCACCCCATCCATTTCGAAATCGAGTTGCATCTCTTGTTCGGAGAGGAGATTTTTACCGATTTTCAAGACAAACGGATGCTCTTGCCACTGCATTTGCTCCAAAGGATACCGAATGTAGAGGGTTTTGTGCTCCAAACTATGGGTAAACTGAAGAAACGCATGTTTGCTTGTTGCATGCGTAGAGTATCCCCATATGACCGAGAGCATGAGATCGTTTTCCTGATCGTTGATTTTGCTGAACCAACCTTCAAATGCAGCTGGTTTATTGAACCCTACCATAATGCCAAACTGATTCATAGTTCACCTTCATATGTTTTGCTACTTCTTTAGATCTGCCTGTTTAACTCGGCAAAAGCTTTTCCTGCTCCCTCTAATGCCGGGAGCATGTATGATTTATTGAGCTGAATGACCGGAATTCGCTCAACCGGTTTCATTGCCATATGTTTTAAGGTTTCTTCCAAATTGAGCAGACACTTAATCGCCCCATTGCCACTTCCACCGGCACAGGCAACCAACATACTCTTTTTGTCTTTGAGATAATGGTTATGTGCAGCTTCGCATCGACGTAAGCGATCTAAAAACGACTTGAGTGATTCGGCGAGGTCGTGCCAATAAACCGGTGTGACAAAGACTATGCCTTCGGCGCGAACCATCGCTTCATAAATAGAAGCGAAATCGTCAGCAATAATGCAGCTACCTTTACTGCGACAAGTGCCCCAACCGTTATCACAGGTTAGACAGCGTTGAAGATTGCAGGTGTTCAGATGAATCGTTTCAGTTGCAGCTCCTGTTTGTGCTATCCCCTGCAAAACTCGATCTTTTGCTTGTGCGGTCAAGCCTTCTAAATTTGGACTTGCCCATAGTACTAAAATCATACTTCGCACCTCTTTCAATAATTTATTACATAGCCAATATTCTTCCAAGACAAAGCAGTATCCTTTTATTTACTATAAATG
>CAZAFY010000153.1:0-3831 GCA_964484445.1 uncultured Eubacteriales bacterium | reverse complement strand
CAGCACGCGCTTTATCGTCGCAGCTGATCATTTCATCATCAAGTAATTTTTGAACATGGGAACGGCTTAGCTGGCTAACTACACTCAACCATTTATCTAAACGCTCCCCTTTTGCTTCGACATCTACATGAAAGACAAGGATTTCATATTCTTCATTCGCTGACATGGAACCCCTCCTTCTTAAATTCTAAAAGCAATAATAGGACCATTAGAGTGACTCCCAGCGTCAAAGCAGAATCGGCAATATTAAAAACCGGAAAACGAATAAACTCAAATTCAAGAAAATCGATTACATACCCATAACAAAGGCGATCGATCAAATTCCCCAAGGTACCCCCCAAGACCAAACCAAGTACTATTTTCATAGAAGTTTTGCCTTCGGTGATTTTATCTCGGAAGAAAAACAAGAATAGAGATGCCAAAATCGCTAATCCACTTAAAAGCCAACGTTGTCCGGTAAGAATGCTAAAAGCCGCACCTGTATTATGTGTGTAGTGCAACTGAAGTAAACCGGGAATAAATGGTTGTGAAACACCAAAAGGTAGATTTCCTTTGACCCATTCTTTGCTGGCCCAGTCCAGCAAGACAACGATACCTGCAATGAGGCATTCCATGTGATTTTCCTCCTCAAAAAAGAAACCCCGGTTCTCGCCGGGGGCTTCTCAAAGTTTCGTTAGGAGAACACGCCTTCGCCCGCTCTCGTTGCTACGATTTCTCGCGCTAACACCAAAGTGGGGTCAATGACCGGAACAGATATCATACCGTCTTCCAATACCAAAGGAATTTCTGTGCAACCGGCAATGATAACTTCAGCTCCTTGGGCAATTAACATCTCGGCAACCTGACGAATATTCTGTGCAGCTTGTGACTTCTCTCCGGCTTTGATCAAATGAATACTCTTTTGAACCAAATCCTGTTGGTACGGTTCAACAGGTACTACCATTTTCAGACCGAAATCATCGGCAATGTTTTGATACAAACCGATTTTAACGGTGGCGTTAGTAGCGATTAAGCCAATACTTCGAACCTCAGGATAAGTAGCCCGAATGAAGTCAATAGCTAACCGAGGCATATGTAAAACCGGAATCGGTACTGCCGACTGAATGGCATCATAAAAGAAATGTGCCGTGTTACAGGCAATGGCCAGGTAATCTGCACCCATTTCAAATAACTGATGCGCCATATGTGCTAACATAGGACTTGGATCTTCTCCGCCTTCAAAAATCGCTTCGACTCGATCGGGAAGTTTGGCATTACCGTCAATGAGTACGCGCATATGCTCCTGATCCTTTTTTGCCGGGGTATTGCGAATGATTTTTAAGTATAAATCCGCAGTGGCTTCCGGCCCCATACCACCAAGAATTCCGATAATTTTCTCTGACATGAAATTGGTTCCTCTCTTCTCTCTCGATTATTCTTTCTTATCTGTATAGTTACCGACTTTAAAATCGTCACTTACAGGAAATTTCCACTCAGCACTTTCCAATAAGTCCATTTGAGCTTGCAGGATTGTTTTTAAACGAGCACGACAAACGACTGCATCTTTTCGAACCTGGTCGTGTTCAGAAACGATTTTTTGAGCACGCGTCATGGCTTCATCGATTATTTTCTTCCCTTGCAGGTCAGCTTCGCGAATAATCAATTCCCCTTCGCGTCTGGCGTTCATCTTAAGCTGATCTCCGGCTTCTTGGGCAACCAATAAAGCCTTTTTTAAAGATTCTTCCATGCCTTGAACACTTTGAACCTTTTCTTCGGCTGTACTAATTCTTTCTTTGAGCGATGTGTTTTCTCGGTATAAAGCTTCAAAATCACGAATGACTTGATCGAGAAATGCATCTACGTCGGCTTCGTCATAGCCACGCAGTGATTTTTTAAATTCTCGGTTATGAATATCTAAAGGGCTTAACATATGATTCGACACCTCCGCTTAAAGAATCCAACGAATAAAACTTTGCAAGAATCCCAGTCCAATGAACAATAACACTGGCGAAAAATCAATATATCCTCCACCGATCATAATGGGAGGGATCAGTGAACGGAAAGGAGCTAAAATGGGTTCCGTGATGTCTTCTAAGATTTCCAACCAACGCGGTTTTGGACCTTGAATAAAAAGTGAAGCAAAAAGACGTACTAAAACAAAATACTTAAAGACTTCGATCACGGTTGAGAGTAAATTGCCGAGCATGGGATAACCCCTTTTCGTTTTAGAGTTTATCGCCTCGATCGTCTCGGTTACGCACCAGAGAATCGCGGGCTAAGAGTGCTTCTTTTAAATTGCTGGAAACATCGACATCGCTAGGAGCAACCAAGAAAATGTTACCGCTAACTTTTTGCATACTGCCTTCCAAAGCATAGGTAGCACCACAAATGAAATCTAACATAGAGCGAGCTAAGTCACTGTCTAGTCCTTCAAGAGAAACAATGACCGGTCGGTTGGCTTTCATATGGTCAACCAATACCTGGACTTCCTCGAAACGATTCGGAGCATACACAACCAAGCGGGAATTCTCATTGGTATTCATGGCAACGCTTCCTTTCGGTGGCATAGAAACCACTTTATTTGTCGATGGCGTTAGGGTTTGAGTTGATGAAGGGTTCACGACTACAGCGCCCGAGGAAGCGGGTGGTGTTTGCTGTGAAGGGCTTTTTAAGACTCGAACTCCTTCAGAACGGTTTTCAAAATGCTTGGGTATAGGAGCAGGTGCCGGCTCCGGAGTCTCTTCCTCGAACTCCTCTTCCAATTCTTCATCGTCACCTAATCCTATAATATTCCAAAATTTACTCATGAATCCGGCCAAATGAATCCATCCTCTCTACTTATTATAATTCCGGGGACCAAATATCCCGGTTCCGATACGAATGATAGTAGCTCCTTCTTCAATGGCTACCGTATAATCTCCGGTCATTCCCATAGATAACTCTTTGACAGGAGCCCATTTCAAACCAAGCGCTTGAACTTCTAGCTGTTTTTCTCGCAATGCTCTGAAGATTGGTCGGGATGACTCCGGCTCTGTAGTCATCGGTGCAATGGTCATTAACCCGATAACTTCAATGTCTGGGTAAAACTCAAGGTTCTGCACAAAGGGTACTACTTCCGGCAAGGTCAATCCTGCTTTGCTCGCTTCATTAGCAACATTGACTTCGAGGAGGCATCGTATGCTACATCCCTTTGCTCTTTTTTGGATCTCTTCTGCTAAACTGATCCGGTCCAAAGAATGAATACAACAAGTGAGCGGTAGGACATCCTTGACTTTATTTGTTTGCAAAGAACCGATAAAATGCCACTGGAGTTCAGGAAAAGCTTTTGCTTTTCGACAAAGTTCCTGCGCTTTGTTTTCTCCAAAGTTCGTTAAACCTATTCGTGCTGCTGCAGCAACACCCTCGAGATCGACAGTTTTGCTGACTGCTAAAAGTGTAATTTGGGAAGCATCGCGGTGTGATTTATTGCAGAAATGGGTGATGTTGGTTTGAATATCTTGAACTCTTTGTTCTAACAACATAAAATTACTCACCACCTACCCGAATCCCTTCCATCGCAAAGCGAGGGTTGAGAATTATTTCTGCACTCTCACTTAAGCCGGTAATCATAGCTTGCCCGTTACGATCTTGGAGCAAGGTCACCTCTTTGAAATGTGCATAGCCGTCTTCAACCACATAGACACCTTGTTTATTTCGGCTCTCAATCACCAGTTCACGTGGAATAATCAAACCGTAATCCACCTTAGTGATGCGTTCCATGCTGGGAAAGCGCTGTAAGAGAGCTTCGGCGACCAAGTCTTTGAATTGATAAGCTACGATGACAGCATTCCCTTCTTGACGAATCTGATCGAC
>CAZAFY010000152.1:0-3854 GCA_964484445.1 uncultured Eubacteriales bacterium | reverse complement strand
CCACTCAACGCAATGCAGTGGATGCGAAATGGGAATTTGAACAATCTTTGAAAAATCTACATACAGAATACTTCGACGTTTATCAGCTACATTCGTTGTCTACAACAGAAGATTTGGAGACGGCATTTTCCCCGGGAGGGGTAATGGAGTTTGTTTTAGAAGCCAAAGAAAAAGGCTTAATCCGTAACTTGGGATTCTCATCGCATAGCGAAGAGGTTGCCTTGCAGTTGCTGGAACGATTCAACTTTGACACTGTCATGTTCCCATTCAACTGGCATTTGCATCTAAGCGAACGCATTGGAGAGCGCTTGGCTTTGAAAGCACGTGAGCGGAAAATGGGGATCATTGGCATTAAATCCCTAGTTCAACGAGCTTGGACTTCCAAAGAGGAGCGAAAGCAGTCGGAATACCCGAAATCCTGGTGCAAACCCATTGAGGAAACCCAAACCGAATTCGGCCAAGCGGCCATGCGCTATGCGTTATCATTAGGACCTCAGATGCTGATCCCACCCGGTAATTTTGCCAGTTTCCGATTTGAGGTCGAGAATATTGAAGCCTGTCTACAGAATCCATTAGGACCGGAAGACATGGCGATTTTGAAGACCGAACTCGAAAAAGTCAGGGGACAAACCTTCTTTTCGAAAGACGGAAAAATGTTATAAAGCAACCCTCCACACCTTGATCTACTTCAGGGTGTGGCTTTTTTTTGCCCTTTCAAGAGGGATTCGACCCTGTTATAGAGAACAATTTCACTACAGAAATAATACAAGGCAGGTGAATACGATGTTGGACCGTGAACAGTTGCAAGCAATGACACCGCAGCTGCTTCGAGACGATGTTCTGGGAATTGCCGTGGTGGGTAGCTATGCCCGAGGTGATGCTACACAGTATAGCGATGTTGATGTAATCGCTTTGTTATCTCCTACCACTCAGCTACCGGAAGAACCAAAAATTGATCTATATCTGGGCATTTATCGTGTGGTTCAATATCGCACTGAAGCCCAAATGCGTAAGAGCTTAACCGACCCGGCCAGGGCTATTTACGACGTGGTTGGCTTACAGCAAATGCTGATTCTGTATGACCCTTTGGAAATTTTGCGTAAATTACAATGGGAGGCAGAACGATTCGTTTGGGATGAAGCCATGGTCGCCAAAGCAGATGGATTGCTGAACCGTGAAATGTTGGGTTGGCAGGAGGAATGCTACAAGGCCATGTCCGGGCTGCGTCATAAGCAAGAGGGGCATATGCTCTTGGGGCTTTATGGGCTAACCTACGGTCTGGTTCGCCTGATGCTAATTGCCAAGGGGGTCTTATTGGAAAGCGAAAATGCGTTCTTCGATGAACTCACCTTTGCCTATGAGACCGAACCCCAAGGGGCAGAATTGGTAGAGATGATGAGTTTGGCGTTTGGGGTGGATGAGGGATTTCCTTTGTTGCTGCGTGTGGAAACCGGCCTGTTATTGTATTTGCAGTTTGCAGAATATTTGGGGGAACGCTTAACCCCGAAGGTTCGAAAACATTGTCAACAAGTGCAGAAAAAGCTTGAAGATTTACTGGGACGTGTCATCGAGGTTCAATGTGACCCGGAAACGGGCAAAAGTATATAAAAGGAAATTTAAGGAGGCAGATCGATGAAGATTTATTTCAACGGCAAGATCATTACACTCAATGACCAACATCAGGTGGCTGAGGCCATGGTGATCCATCAGGACAAAATCATGAAAATTGGTAGCAATGAAGAAGTGCTGCGCTATGCCGGAACCTATGGCGAGAAAATTGATTTACAGGGCCGGACCGTGATTCCCGGGATCGTCGATTCCCATAACCATATTATTGAAGCAGGAATCACCATGGATGGAGTGCTGCTTTTTGACTGCACCTGTATTGACGATGTCTTGGAACTGATTGCTGAAAAGGCAAAAACTCTACCGGAAGGGGCCTGGATCGAAGGCGCCGGTTGGATTGAATCTCAATTTAAGGAGTATCGCCCGCCCACACGTTGGGAACTGGACCAAGCAGCTCCCAAAAACCCGGTCTATTTAGGCCGCTTGTTCGCAGGAGCAGTGGTCAATAGCTTGGCATTAGAAGCAGCTGGCATTGTCAAAGGCGGTCCTCAACCGGAAACCGGAACCATTTGTTTGCGTGAAGACGGTGAGCCCAATGGATATTTGATCAATAATGCGCAGCGTTTAGTCCGTGCCGTGGTACCTCGCAACATTGGCAAAAGCGATAAACAAGGGGAACTGATGGCGGCTATTGAGCGCGCGACCAGCGAGTATTTGAAATATGGCATCACCACAATTCTGGATCCGGGCGTAGGTCCGGAGGAGATGAAAGCCTACCAAAAGATGCGTAATGCCGGTACGGTCAAACAGCGCATAGCCATGATGCCAGCTTGGTATGGTCTTTATGCCACCCAGGGCAAAGATTTGGAGAGTTTGGTTCCGAATTTAGGCGTCTTTGAGGGCTTTGGTGACGAAAAGTTGCGTTTTGCAGCTCTTAAAATGGCAATCGATGGCGGTGTTGGTTCCAAAACGGCAATGATGAACGAGCCTTGGATTGACGGTACTGAGACCAAGATTCCTTTGCGCTTGGATATTGATCGTTTGGTTGAATATTTCCGTATCGGTCATGGAGCAGGCTGGTCTATTGGTATTCACTGCTGTGGAGATTTAGCACAAGATATTGCCTGCCGTAGCTTTGATACCGTTCTTTCCGAAGATAAAACTCCGCAACCACGAAAACATCATATAATTCATGGTTATTTGCCCACCGAAGAATCGTTGCAGATCATGAAAAAGTGGGATATTGGTGTTTCGGTCCAACCCGGATTCATTTGGGTGGAAGGCGATATTTACTTCGATAACTTAGAAGTGGAGCGGGTCAACCGATTCAAACCCCTACGCACCTATTTAGACAGAGGCATTCGCGTTTTCGCCAACTCCGATATGACCTCGGCGCATTATAACCCTTTCCTCGGCATGGCTGCAGCCGTTACCCGACGCACCTCTCGCGGGGTGCAATTGGGCAGTGAAGAGTGCATTTCGGTTATGGAGATGCTAGAGATCTTCATCAAGAACGGCGCTTATTATTGTGGTTTGGAAGATAAAGTGGGCAGTTTGGAAGTAGGCAAGAAAGCCGATTTTGCAGTGCTGAGTGAGGATATCCTCAGTATTCCTGAAGAAGAGATCCGGAACTTAAAGGTCGTGGCGACCTATATTGACGGAGAACGAGTTTATTAAGTTGGAGGGTATATTTTTGGAATCACTTATTCGTACCATGGATGACAGCTTAGCCGAAGTGTTGCGAGATGAATCTCGCAACAGCGGCCGGGCTGAAAGTGTATCATTTCCCAGAAGCGAAGAAGAGGTCCTTAAGGTTTTGGCCTATTGCCAAAGCCGAGGGATCTCTATTACTGTGCAAGGGGCGCGTACCGGCTTGGCTGCAGCGGCGGTGCCCTATGGTGGGCATGTACTCAATTGCAGCAAGATGAATCGGGTCATTGGTTGTAGGCAAGACGAGCATGGTCGGTTTATTTTGACTTGCCAACCGGGTGTGATTTTATCGGAGTTAAAAAAAGCTATCGATTCAAAAAGCTTTGATATGAGCCCCTGGAGTGATGAGTCCAAAGCTTGTTTCGAAAAGGTTCGCAAGGCAGAACGGCAGTTTTTTCCTCCTGATCCCACCGAAGCCTCGGCTACCATTGGGGGAATGGCCGCTTGTAATGCGTCCGGAGCACGCACATTTGCTTACAAATCGATGCGAGCCCATGTCGACCGGGTTCGAATGGCCTTAACGACCGGTAAGGTGGTTGATGTCCGTCGCGGGCAGGCAACGGCGAAGGGCCGCAGCT
>CAZAFY010000151.1:0-3863 GCA_964484445.1 uncultured Eubacteriales bacterium | reverse complement strand
CTTGTATGACAGCAGTTTTGTCGAAACCACCGCGAACTAGGATTTGAGCAATTTCTACAATGTCGGTTTTTTTGAAGATTGTTACCAAGTCTCGGGTGTTTCTTGCTGCAGTCAACCCACGATTTCGCTGATACGCAATATAGCTGCTTAAGTCGAGTTTATACACTTGCATGATAATCGGATAGTAAATCTCTTCGTTCGCACCATAGTTATCGCGGAAGGCTTCGATGGTCTCACCTAAGCTTAATTGAAGATCACTCTTCAAAACTTCGGCGATTTCCTCCATGGAATATTTGTAGCGTGCTCTCATGGTATAGACGATATTCTTGGGCTGGGTATCTCCGTTGTAGCGTTTGTTTACCGCAAACAAGGCATCCGCTAAAGTGGCTTGCGGATCGACCGCCTTTACATATTGTGCGAAAGTTTCAAAAAGCTCACGACTCCCAACCTCAAAATAAACGAAGATGATTTTCTCAAAGACGAGGTCTTGATCATAGTTCAATTTGAGTAAGAGCAGAGTAGCTTCCACCGGATCTGCAATATTATAGGTGCGTTTGAGACTTGCTAATATCGTTTCGACCGGTTGCCCCTTCATTTTTTCAATGGCGCTTTGCAAGGGATCTTTGCCATAGGCCTTGGTTAACGCCTCTTTTAATAATTGAGCATCGAGCTTGGTGTACTCCGCAAAGAGTGCGAGTGCTTCCACTATATCTAAGTCGTAGTGGACGATGAGTGCTTCAGCGATTTCGCTAATGGGGTATTGGGCTACGTAACACAGCTTAATGGTCTGTGCAATTTGTGTTTTTCTACCGTTGTAGGCGTAGTCTTCTTTGAACCAAGTCGCTGCGTCGGCTGCTGTATAACCTCCATTGCGGTAAGCGGTCAACCAACCTTCACGGCGATCTAATCGTTTCGCCACTTCATATGGAGAGATGCCAAGCGGTTTTAGTATTTCTATCAGCTGAATATTGGTGGAGATGCCAAAATGCAACCTCATGGCCGTGACCAGCTGCCCCATGCCATAACCGGTTTCGTCTGAAGCCTTTTCGGTCCAACCGGCAGCATACATGACTTTTGCCGATTCTACAGCATTAAGTTCGTAATAATTCCGCAAAACAAGGATGCTGGCTTCTTTGGGATCTTTCCAGTTTTTATAAACTGAAGTCACAATGCCAACCATTTCTACCGCAGAGATCTTTAGTTCTTGAATGAGGTAATCATTGATACCCTCTCGGGCAAAACCGGCATTTTGCAAGTAATTTGCCAATAATCTGAGGTCTGATCCATAAATTTGTTGCAGTGCTGTTCCCACTTCGGATGTGGTATAATTCGCAGATTTCAAACTACTTGCCATGCTAACAGCGTCCAAGTTGGGTAGTAAGCGTCGTATGATCTCGGCTGTTTGAACCGCGCTTTGTTTTCCGGCTATTTTCATTGCATTCGCAAATTCACCTAGTCTTTGCCGCTGAGAAATATACGAGCCACTCCAATAACTATAAATCAGTTCAACCAGCTTTTCCAAACCGTATACCTGAGCTATCGCTTCATATATCGCCATTTGATTATCATACATTTGACCGGTAAGAAGTGAGTTTCGGCATTGTTTTGGGGTGAGTTGCAATTTAGCCGCACAAACTTGTGTCAGTTCCAGTAAGGTAAATCCCTTGGCTTTCAAGTGCTTTAGCACTCCTTCACTGAAATCCCTTGAAGAATTGCTACGAATCAGTTCATTTTTGAAATGCTCGGTCAGCACATCGGTCACAGCTAAAACATCTAAGCCGGCTTTTTTCAGTAGGTCGGTGACCAATGAATAATCCGCAGCGAAAGCAGAGGTCTTTAGCGCTCCGGCCGCCTGCGAGACCGTGAAGCCAACCGTTTGCAGGAGGGCAAAGCTTTGTTCTACCGTGTGCTGATACATGCTTTTCAAAATATTCGCGATTTCAGTGGCGCTTTTACCCTTTTCTTTTAAGTACTGCGCTGCGGTTACATCGGATTTGCCGTAATTCATGGTAAACAGGGTCACCGAGCTGCTACCCCAACCAAAGGAATTACGGGCTTCGGCCATGTACTCATAGTCCGCCCCCGGAGTTAGGTTTTGCAAGGAGGCGATAAACTCACCTGCTGCAAAGCTTCCGGTTTGAGGTGAGACCACTTCCCAAGTTGAACTACCTTTGAGGCGAACTTTGAATTGGACCTGCAAACAAGCAATGCCTTCGCCCCCGGTGTCGCTGATTTGCCCACTTAAGGTGAGCAGGGTGGCATCCATTTCGGGTTTGGTCAATTCTGCTTTCACGGTCGGTAATTTGGGAACGGTGAAGGAAAGCCCCTCTCCTTCTGCTAAGCCGGCTGCATTTAAAGCATAGGCCTGCAAATAGTAGGTGCCAGAAGGTAATTCCTGTAACAAAGGCACCCCCCGCGTAATGAAGTCGCCTTGGGTATCAAAGCCCACCGTAATGGGAATCCAATCGGTTTGGTTGCCACTTAATCTAAATCCGTGCTCCACCAAGGGGGTACCACCTTGATTGACCACATTGCCCACCAGCACCCACTGCATGGAGTTGGTATCGAAACTCACCGATTTCGTAGTAACTATTGCTTTCACCGGTTTTGCGGTCGTGAATTCTAACGTCTTGCCAAAGCCCGTGCCTTTTTGATTTGTTGCATAGGCCTTATAATAATAGGTCGTGTTGGCTTTTAAGCCCATGAATTGATACTTGAGTGTACGTTGATCGTCGTCAGTGTTGAGCATAATTTTCTGACTGGGATTTGGATCGCTGCCCCAGAAGAAACCGCTTTCGGTGATTGGGAAGCCATTGTTCTTAAGAATGAAGCCTCCGACTTGGGCTTTGAGGGTTTGAATGTCAGTGGCTTCTTGGGTCTCCACCACCGGGAAATCATTGATCGGTCTGAATTCAACTAGTTCACCGCGGAAATCACCCAAATTGGTCTTCACATAAGCCATGACATTGTAGGTGGTTTCGGGCTTCAAATCTTGCAGTTTTACTTCAAAAAACCCTTGGGCATCCGGCAAAGCTGCCTTCACATTGCCACCGGGAGTTAAGGCAAATCCCGCTTCTAAAACAGTAGCTTTACCGTCCAAGCGCCCTTGCAAAGTAGCACCTTGACGTGTCAATTCTTTAACTTCTAAGGTCGAGACCACGACACCGGGGACCTGATAAATGAGGGTGTTGCCCAGTCCGGTACCTACGGCATTGGTCGCATAGCTGCGCACGTAGAGACGCGAAGCCGGTGCAATATCGGTTAGGGTCGCAGCAAAGCTCTTGACGACACCCAAGGAGAGGCGTTGTAACGACTTGAGACTTGTTCCCCATTCAAAGCCGCTATCAATCAAGGGGGAGCCACCATTATCCACTACAAACCCCTGCAAAACCACTTTGCCTGCTTCTTTGAGCGTCACAGAATCGGTCTCTACTTTGGGTTTCGCAGCAGATAATGTCTTAAAGCTAACAACCCCTCCTTCGCCCATTCCCAAGCCATTGGAAGCACGTGCTTCCACCAAGTATTCTGTTCCAGGCAGCAAACCACTCAATGTGGTAGAGAAAGCACTACTACCGGGGCTAAGACTTTGATTCCCGGTATATTGCCATTCGCTTTCACTGCTCTGGCGATAACGGAAACCAGCCTGTAACGAGGTGTCGCCCCCATTGGCAATGCTGCCGCTTATCGTCGCTGAGGTTTGGCTGATTGAACTGGCCGAGTTGGTGCTCACCTGAACAAACAAAATCTTAAGCGGTGTCAGTTTTTCTTCAATCACCTTGGCTGGTTGGTTCGTTTCAGGAGGTTTTGGCGGTGGTGGCGGAGGAAGAATCGGCTCTTCAGGTTCATAAATAATACTATACCTC
>CAZAFY010000150.1:0-3923 GCA_964484445.1 uncultured Eubacteriales bacterium | reverse complement strand
GGTTTACGGTACATGATGGACGGAAGCTGTCGAACTTGATCGATAGATATGGTAACTTTCCCTTCAATAGGTTGAACCAAGACAAGATCTGCATGACTTCCATGTAATACTTTCCTACAAGAAGTGCAATTCCCACAACCTACTCCAAATCCTTGTTCACATTGGATCGCCATGCTGAGCGCGATAGCAAAGGTCTTTTTACCGACGCCTTCGGGACCAAAAAAAAGATAGCTTTGGGCGATGCGGTTGTTCTGAAATGCCTTTTTAAACAATTCAACCGCATAGTGCTGTCCATAAATTTGCTCAACCCACATTGGAATCTCCTTATAAAAATCGCCATCTGTCAGCGACGCTAACAGATGTAAGTAACATCCGTGAAACGCCCGCCAACAGATGGCGACGAACATACCATACGGATCAATAATAAATCCGTTATTTCTGCTTCAGAGCAATCAAATCTCGTAAGGTCGATTGAATTTCATCAATCAAACCCGATATCAAAGTTGAGCGACTATCTTTTTCTTTGATTTTCGTGTGCAATCGAGATAATCCGCGGTCGATCGCCCTTTGCAATACGGGTGCGATAGGATCGACATATCGAATCGTTGATTCATCTTCGTCTTCTTCAACATCGATTCTTGCAGCCCAATGAGAAAGATCTTTGACTAAGCGTTGATATTTACGCGCTTCTTCTAACTCATTGTGGTGAATCAAGCGTTCGCCCAAGCTTTCAATTTGAGCTAAAACGCTATTGGCATCGAGCTTTTTTAACAAAGACGAATCTTTGCTTTTTCTGAAATTATTTTTAGGCACGCTCAAAACGTTCCACATCGATAACAAAAATTATGGCTCCTCCAATTACAACCTCTACAGGGAATGAGGAAAACGACTCTAAGGTTGAGGCCATAGGGGTTACAGGGTTCACTATTTGAGTACGAGACTGACATACATTCCGTATGATCTCGCAAACTTCTTCTACTTGCTTGTCTTCGACACCAATCAATAGGGTAGTATTACCGGAACGAAGAAAACCTCCGGTACTGGATAACCTGGTTGAACGGAAGCCTGCAGCTACCAATGCACCCGCTGCTTCATGAGAATCTTGATCTTGTATAACAGCAATAACCATTTTCATAGGATTACCTCCATTTTTCGCTCTCACCGAGTTAGTACTTTGATTATATATGATTTACCAAAACACGTCAAGACTAAACAAAAATGACGACTCTTCTTCTGGGTTCATCTCCTACAGAACGAGAGCGCAATCGATATTGTTCTGCCAGCTCATGTTGCAATTTGCGATAATAAGCTTCCTGCGGTTGTAATTCAACCGACTTCTGAGTTTCCATTACTTTTTCGATAGCGAGTTCCGCCTCTTCCAATGGGTCAAGCCAGCCCTCTCCTTGATTCTTTCCCGTCGCGTCGGGACTCCTTCGCACCAAATCTTTCAATATGTTTTCAATTTGAGGCAGTGTGTTGGCACGTACAGTTACCACCGGTACTCCATTTTGATGGGCTTCCAAGAGCTTTTCCGGTAATCTTCTCAGTTGAGATTTCAAGGTCAAGAATACGTCACTACCGTTTAGATCTCGGCTTACCTGGATTGGTAAGCGGTGATTTTTGATCGCCTTTTCAATAAGATTTCGGTTTACTGCATAAGGATATAGTCGGATGACGCTGACAAAACGCGCAGCTTTCTCAATGGGACTTCCATGATCTAAGAGGTCAAGGTCATATTTATCTTGTGCGACTTCGCTTTCTTGTTCGACGGTCCACTCACCTTGCTCATTTTTGATTCGAACTTCCGGTGTTGGCTCATGACCTCTCAGTAGCAAATCCACCGTTGCCGCGACATCATGATGGATCAATAGTTTTTCACGACTGAAGATTTCAATCAGAATATCGAAGGTCGGTGATTCTTTTCTTTCTAACACTGATTTTTGTGTTCCTCTACGACGTGCTTCTTCGTCACTCAAGGTTACAGTTTGGATCCCCCCTACCAAATCAGACAGAGTAGGGTTTTGAATCAGATTGTGAAGCGTAATACCGTGCGCGGTTGCTACGAGCATCACACCTCTCTCTGCAATGGTTCGAGCTGCAGCTGCCTCTTGCTCTGTGCCGATTTCGTCGATCACAACGACTTCAGGCATGTGGTTCTCAACAGCCTCGATCATGACAGCATGTTGCCGAGTAACTTGAGGTACTTGCATACGTCGGGCATGACCAATTCCCGGATGAGGAATGTCTCCATCACCGGCAATTTCGTTAGAGGTATCTACCACAACCACTCTTTTTTCCATTTCATCGGCAAGCACTCTAGCCATTTCACGAAGCATTGTTGTTTTCCCAACGCCTGGTTTTCCTAATAAGAGAATACTTTGATTTTTTGATATGACATCTCTTATTGAGTTTATCGTTCCGTAGAGCGCTCTACCCACCCGAAGGGTAAGGCCGATGATCTCCCCGGCACGATTACGGATGGCCGATATTCGATGTAACGTTCTTTCTATACCCGCACGATTATCATCCCCGAAGCTGCCTAGATGGCGGATCACCGACGTTAAATCTTCTTTCGAAACCAGTTGATTGCCCAAATAACGATATCGATCCGGAAATCTTGCTTCGGGAATTCTTCCCAGATCCATGACGATTTCAATAAGATCTCCCAGTTCTTCCGCAGCCAATTCATTTTGGAGCTCTTGGGGTAGTAAGGCGAGTAAAAGTTGTAATTCCTGATGCGCGCGTGTTGTTTCTTCCATAGTTTGTCATTCCTTTTTGGTTATTCGCCAGAATAAATACTGGCACCAAAACAGTCGGCTGCTACATAAACAGCCATATCCTTCACAAAGAGCCTGCGGATTGCTTCTGATGCAAGTTCTACATAAGCTACTAATTCCACCTTCTCCACAGACTGTGCTTGTAACGCTGCAGCTCCTCCCAAAGCAGCAAAATAAACCGATTTATTTGCTACGATGGCTTGCATAACCTCTTTGCTTCGAGCCCCTTTACCGATCATCCCTCGAAGTCCATGCATTAATAAGGTTGGTGTGAATCGATCCATTCTTGAACTTGTAGTCGGTCCAATCGAACCGATCACTTTCCCGGGGGGCGTAGGTGCTGGTCCCGCATAGTAAATCACTTGATCCTGCAATTCGAAGGGAAGCTCTTTTCCCTGATTCATCTCTTCGATCATTCGTTTGTGGGCTGCATCCCTAGCGGTATAAATCCATCCTGTGAGAAGCACATGATCTCCGGCTCGAAGTTGGAGGGCGATTTCTTCTGTCAAAGGTAATTCTATTCGTTTCAAGTTTGATCGCCTCCTACATTATTCTGGTTTTATGACGTGTCGCATGACAGCCAATATTCACCGCTACCGGTAAACCGGCAATATGGGTAGGTGCATATTCAATTGCAACGTGTAAAGCTGTGGTACTACCACCAAATCCCTGAGGACCGATACCAAGCTTATTGATGCTTATCAGGAGCTCTTTTTCCAAAGTAGCAATATCCTCTTCTTTATGAAATTTCCCCACCTCGCGTAATAATGCTTTTTTTGCTAAATAGGTACAATATTCCATGGTTCCACCAATGCCGACTCCAACAATAATGGGAGGACATGGATTGCTACCGGCTTTTTTTACAGTTTCTATGACCGCTTTTTTGATGCCATCAAGACCATCACCCGGAACAAGCATCGATAAACTCCCCATGTTTTCAGAGCCAAACCCTTTAGGAGCAACCGTTAACTTCAGCTGTTGTCCGGGAACGATTCTGATATGGATGATTGCTGGTGTGTTATCACCAGTGTTGATTCGGGTAATAGGATGAGCCACGGATTTTCGCAAATAACCTTGCTGATACCCTAATCGAACTCCTTGGTGAATTGCTTCTTCCAAATTTCCACCTGTAATGTGGACTTCTTG
>CAZAFY010000149.1:1796-3927 GCA_964484445.1 uncultured Eubacteriales bacterium | reverse complement strand
GCGGATTCATTGGGAAAGATGCCTTGATTGCCAAGCAACCGTTTAGCACCAAGCGAGCCGGACTGAAAGTTACCGGCAAGGGAATTGTCCGAGAACATGCTACCATTTATGCCGGGGATCTGGAAGTTGGCATGACCACCTCCGGAACTCACAGTCCGTATTTTGGTTATGGCATCGCCATGGCTCACCTCAACAAAAAATTCGCTAAAATTGGTACCGCATTAGAAGTGGATGTTCGCGGCCGTAGAGTTGCCGTTGAAGTCATTAAACTTCCCTTCTATAAAAAAGAACAGTAACCCTTAAGTCAACGCATTCGCGTTAACGATAAAATTGTATTATTATAAGGAGGTTTTTTATCATGAATGTTCCCCAAAATCTACATTACACCAAATCTCACGAATGGATTCTTTTCCTCGATGATACCACTGCTCGGATCGGTATCACCGATTTTGCGCAGCACGAATTAGGGGATTTAGTCTTTGTCAATTTACCTCAGGTCGGTGACAAAGTCGAAATCGATCAAGTTTTTGCCGATGTCGAATCCGTAAAAGCTGTTTCTGATATCTATGGACCGGTAACCGGCGAGATTTCCGCTGTCAATGAAGAATTAAGTGATTCTCCTCAGCTTCTCAACACCCAACCTTATGATGCATGGTTCATTGAAGTAAAAAACATCAGCGATAAGATGAAATTCCTCAATGCCGCTGAATATCAGCAGTTCTGCGAAGAAGACGAGGGACACTAATATGTCCTATATACCGAACACCGATCTCGAACGCAAACAAATGCTCGACGTGGTAGGGATCAAGCATCTCGATGATTTATTCACTGTCGTGCCACAAAACCTCAAAGTTGAGTGTTTGGACCTTCCTGAGCCAATGAGCGAATTGGAAGTCAGCAAGACCCTACGCACCATGGCCGCCAAAAATAAAGTCTACGCCTCTATTTTTAGAGGTGCCGGTGCTTATCAACACTACATTCCGAGCATTGTAAAAAGTGTTACCTCCAAAGAAACCTTTGTTTCTGCCTACACCCCTTACCAAGCAGAAATCAGCCAAGGTGTCTTGCAATCGATCTTTGAATATCAAACCATGATCAGCGAATTGACTGGCATGGATGCATCCAATGCATCGGTCTACGACGGTCCTTCGGCAGCTGCCGAGGCCATGAACATGACCCGTGAGCGTAACCGTAACAAGGTTTTAGTCTCTGCAGCTGCTCACCCCATGGCCATTGAATCGATTGCCACCTATTTCTTTGGCAACGAAATGGAAATGGAACTGATTCCACTCAAAGACGGAGTCACCGATATGGATGCATTAGCTTCTATGTTAAACAACAACATCGCCGGTGTATATCTGCAACATCCCAACTACTTTGGGTTGTTGGAAGATGCACAAAAAGCCGGTGAGCTCGCCCACTCCGTCGGTGCAAAATATGTGATGAGTGTCAACCCCATTGCCACTTCTTTAATGAAGACCCCCCGCGAATACGGTGCCGATGTTGCTGTTGGCGACGGACAACCTTTAGGAATGCCGTTGTCGTTTGGCGGCCCCTATGTCGGCTTTATGGCCTGCACCAACGCCATGTTACGCAAACTTCCCGGTCGAATCGTCGGTGAAACCGTCGATGCCGAAGGCAGCCGTGCCTTTGTATTAACGCTGCAAGCCAGAGAACAACACATTCGACGCGAAAAAGCCTCTTCCAACATCTGTTCTAACCATGCGCTGATGGCTATGGTCGCCAGCGTCTACATGTCTGCTATGGGTCCGCACGGCATGGCCGAAGCAGCCCAACTTTGTTACAGCAAAGCCCATTATGCAGCCAGCGAAATCTCTAAGATTCCTGGATTTGAATTGCAGCACAAGGGTGATTTCTTCCATGAATTTGTCACCAAGGTGCCTTGTGATCCCAGAAAAGTTCTAGATTTGTTAGACAAAAAAGATATTCTCGGTGGTTTACCGGTAGAAAACGGCATTCTTTGGGCCGTCACAGAAGTGAATAGCAAAGATCAAATCGATACTTTGGTCAATGTCTTAAAGGAGGTCAGCAGGTCATGCAATTAATTTTCGAACGCAGTCGTGAAGGCAGACGTTGTGCAATTCTGCCAAAATCCGATGTTCCGGTTGTC
>CAZAFY010000149.1:0-1696 GCA_964484445.1 uncultured Eubacteriales bacterium | reverse complement strand
ACCAAAATCATGATTCCCGATGCTGCTCACGGCACCAACCCTGCTACCGCAGCCATGGCTGGTTATACAGTCGTAACGATTCCTTCCGATGAAAATGGTTTTGTCAACCTCGACAAACTTCGTGAAGCAGTCGGCCCCGACACCGCCGGTCTTATGCTCACCAACCCCAACACGATTGGTATTTTCGACCCCCACATCTGCGAAATCACCGACATCATTCACGAAGCCGGCGGTCTCTGCTACTATGACGGTGCAAATCTTAATGCCGTAATGGGTGTGGTTCGTCCCGGTGATATGGGCTTTGATGTCATCCACTTGAATCTGCATAAATCCTTCTCCACCCCTCATGGTGGTGGCGGCCCCGGATCTGGTCCTGTAGGATGTAAGAGTATTCTAGCTCCCTACCTGCCCAAATACAACGTTGTCAAAGATGAAGACGGAACCTTCCGTTTTGACCATGCTCCCCATACTATTGGTATGATGCGCGGTTTTTACGGCAACTCACTGGTCAACGTGCGCGCATTAAGCTATCTTTTGACCTTAGGCAATGTTGGTCCGCGCAGAGTGGCTGAAAACGCTGTTTTGAACGCAAACTACATGAAGAATCGGTTAGCCGAAAAATTCGATATCGCCTTCCCGGGAATTTGCATGCATGAATTCGTTATCACCATGTCACGCGTCAAGAAAGAGACCGGTGTCAGTGCCTTGGATATGGCCAAAGGGATGCTAGATTACGGGATTCATCCGCCTACCATGTATTTCCCGATCATGGTAGACGAAGCTCTCATGGTGGAACCGACCGAAACCGAATCCAAAGAAACCATGGACGAAGCGGTGCAGATCTATTTGGATCTTTACGAAAAAGCGTATTCGGATCCACAAGTCTTGAAGACCGCTCCGCACAATACCCCCATTCGCCGACCGGATGAAGTGGGCGCAGCCCGAAATCCGAAAGTTCGTTATTTATTTTAACGAAGAATTTGGAGAACTCCATGCTGAAACACTGTTATATAATCGAATCTCAAGGCCATGACCCGTATAGCAACTTGGCCCTGGAGGAATTATTGCTCAAAGAATTACCCGCCGATAGCTTGATTCTCTACCTGTGGCAGAATCAGAATACCGTGGTCATTGGGCGAAACCAAAACAGCTGGCGCGAATGCAATGTAACACGACTGGAAGAAGACGGCGGGCGTTTAGCCCGCCGTCTCTCCGGAGGTGGCGCCGTTTTTCATGATCTGGGAAATCTCAACTTCACGTTCTTAGCTCATAAAGACGACTATGACATTCAACGACATCTTCAGGTGATCATTCGCGCCTTAAAAGACTTTGGCATCGATGCTCAGTTCAGTGGCAGAAACGATATTTTAACCGAAGGTCGCAAATTCTCGGGAAATGCCTTTTACCGCACCCAGGGCGCTTGTTATCATCATGGCACCCTGCTAATCGATGTAGATTTTTCAAAGCTTTCGCGTTATTTACAAGTCTCGAAAGAGAAATTAGCCTCAAAAGGGGTGGCTTCGGTGCAATCGCGGGTGATCAACTTGAGCGAATTGAATTCAGAGTTGACCACCGAGAGCATTCGTCCATCGCTTGTTCATGCTTTGGCTGAAATTACCGGCCTCCCGGTGGAACCTTTTGTTTTGGACCCTGTTAAATTAGAAAATCTCGAAACATTGGCAGACCGATATCGCTC
>CAZAFY010000148.1:0-4004 GCA_964484445.1 uncultured Eubacteriales bacterium | reverse complement strand
TTGGTCGTTATAGTTCGATTTGTTGAATCATTTCCTTGATGAAACGGTCTAATTTGGTATCGGTACTACGCATTTCGTCGATTTTTTCAATGGCATGCAGCACTGTGGCATGGTCTCGGCCACCAAAAGCATCTCCGATTTTTTTCAAAGAAGTATCAGTCATCGACCGAGATAAATACATAGCAACCTGACGCGGGAAGGCAATGTTTTGAGCTCGTGTTTTCGCTTTTAGATCAGAAATAGTGATGCTGTATTGATGTGCAACCACTTCTTGGATGAGGTCAATGGTGATGACTTTGATTTTTTGAGTGGAAATGGTATCTTTCAAAGTTTCGTTGACAAAATCGATACTCACCGTTTGTCGCATCAGCAGGGAGCGAGCGTTGACTCTCAAGAGAGCGCCTTCAAGTTCTCTGATGTTGCTTTTGATATTGGTGGCGATGAAATAGAGAACATCATCAGAGACATTCATAAACTCTTCTTTAGCTTTTGCTTGCAAAATAGCAACGCGGGTTTCTAAATCCGGCGGTTGAATATCGGTGATCATTCCCCATTCAAAGCGAGTTCGAATACGCTCCTCTAAAGCAGGGATTTCTTTGGGAGGACGATCGCAAGCGATGACGATTTGCTTCTTGGCGTTATAGAGAGCATTAAAAGTATGGAAAAATTCCGTTTGGGTTTCCTCTTTTTTGGAGATGAACTGAATATCGTCAATCAGCAATAAATCTACATTTCGATATCGCTCGCGAAATTCTCGGGTGGTATCATTACGAATTGCAGCAATAAATTCATTAAGAAAGTGTTCAAAGGGAATATATACAATTCGTGCCATCGGGTTGTTTTTGTAAATATGGTTTCCGATTGCATGCATCAGATGAGTTTTTCCTAAACCAACCCCACCGTAAATAAAGAAAGGGTTATAGGTGGTACCCGGAGCTTCTGCAACCCGCAAGGAGGCTGCATGAGCAAACTCGTTCGATTTTCCCTTGACAAACCGTTCAAAGGTGTATTTCGGATTCATTGCATTATAAGGCATGTCCAAAGGACTCATTTCATTGGAGTCGGTCGTTTCGAACAGGTCCGGCTCATCTTCACTGCCGGCCATAGGAGCAATGATTTCGACTTGCAAGGATAACCCGGTTGCTTCACGAATCGAATCGCGAATCGTTTTACTGTAATTCTCCTGAATGAATTTCTGTAAGACCGGATCCGAACTGTTGAGGATAAGAGTGTCGTCATAGAGATTTACGGGGGTCAAACGGGTGATAAACGTCTCAAAAATTACTTTCTGTAGACGCGTTTCCAGTTTTTTTAGGGTCACCTGCCAGATGGTATTGAGATCATTCATTGTTACAACATCCTCACTGACTAGCAAAAGTCACATACTTATCTTAGTTCTCAGCGGTTATTTAGAGATATCCACAAAAAAGAAAATTTCGAGACCGAGAAATCAGCAGTTTTCCCCCTACATATCCACGGTTTGTTAATAATATGTGGATAAGTTGCCTTGTTTTTTGAGCTTATTTTCAGATAAATCAACGGAAAAAAGGCGAAGTGATGACCAAATCATGAACATGAAGCGAAAAAAGTAAATTTGAGTAGCGATTTCTCAAAAAATCAGGGGGTTATAAACATACTTTTCCACGTGTGTGGATAACTCGAGAGAAAAATCCACTTATCCACAACCCATTGTCCATATATTAACATAGGACGGGGTAGTTATCAACACTTTTTTCCCCATAGACAGTAGGGAAGTTTTGAAAAGCGTAAGCTAAATGATTGACAGCCGTTGCTTTTTCGATTATAATGAACTCCATACTATGTCAATACCGATAACTTGTCCCGTGCGCGTCATAGGATAAGTGTTAATAGAAGGAGGTGTCCGACAATGCTGAGAACATTTCAGCCCAACTTACGGAAACGAAAAAAGAATCACGGCTTCCGTAGCAGAATGTCATCACACGGTGGTCGCTTAACCATCCGCCGCCGTCGCCTGAAAGGCAGAAAAATACTGACTGCGTAAAAAGGCCACTCGGGTGGTCTTTTTTCCTTGTTTCATTAGAAGAGCGACCTTGTAAGGATGACCAGAAAAGAGTGATGAATTGAAGAAGCGGTGGATTCGACTCCAAAAAAACCGAGATTTCCAGAAGGTTTATGACAAAGGCCGTTTTTTTGTTCATCCACTCTTGGTAATCTATGTCCTGCGCAGACCGGGTGCGGCAACCAGCCGAATTGGTTTTGCAGCCGGTAAAAAAATCGGAAACGCGGTCCAAAGAAATCGGGTTCGTCGTCAACTCAAGGAAGTTGTTAGGTTGCACGGCCGCCAAGAGCAGTTTCGTAACAGCGATGTTATCGTAATGATTCGAAAACAAGCATTACAGGTTCGATATGCTCAAATTCTTGAGGCATACAACATTTGTGAGAAAAAGGCGATTTCTTGGCTGAAAAATGGCGGCAAAGTTTGAGGTGACCTATGAAAACAGTGCTGTTAGGTCTAATTCGATTTTATCAAAAGTTCATTTCTCCATTGAAACCCGCCACTTGCCGTTTCCAACCAACCTGTTCTCATTACTCCTTTGAAGCGATCCAGAAATACGGAGCACTCAAAGGAGGTAGGTTGGCTATAAAAAGGATTTTTAAATGCGGACCATGGCATCCGGGTGGATATGATCCGGTTCCCTAAATGAATTTGCATATTCCGAACGACACGATTCGTTTGTAATAGATATATTTCCCTGCTTTTGCAGAGAGGAGCATGTTATGAGCCAGATTATGAATGCAATCACTGAGGTTGCACAAATTGCGTTGGATTGGTGTTTCTCTATTACCGGGAATTATGGGCTAGCCATTATTCTGTTCACGGTTTTATTTACAGCAATCCTTACACCAACCCGATTTGCCTCGGTCAAACAAGCGAAGGCAACCCAGTTATTGCAACCGCAGATCAACGAGATCAACGAAAAGTTCAAGGGAAACCCGGAAAAAATCAATGCCGCAACACAAGAATTGTGGAAAAAGTATGGGATCAATCCTCTTGCAGGATGTTTACCGACTTTGTTACAATTGCCAATCTTCATTGCCGTTTTATCGGTATTCCGCAATATTTCGTTCCCTGAAGGAGCTGCAAGTTCTTTCTTATGGATCAGTAACTTAGCAGAAATCGACCCTTATCGAATTTTACCGATCTTAGCCGGAGTGGCTTCTTACTTACAATCTTGGGCATCCGGCTTGACCAAAGATCCCAAGCAAAAAACAACCGTGCTTATGATGCCGGCTATGATGACTTGGATCTGTTGGAGTCAACCGGCCAGTCTTGGTATCTATTGGGCGGTCAGTCAATTGTCCTACATGGGACAACAACTGATCCTCAGTCGATTTATCACAGTAGCGCCTATTGCGGAGGAGACTGCCGTAACAAAGAAATAGGTTTCGCTTTCTCGGAAAGGATGATACGACACCATGCGTTCAATCGAAAAAAAAGCGAAGACAGTAGACGAGGCCATTTGGTCCGGTCTGCAAGAACTGCAACTTAGTCGCGAAAATGTAACAGTTGAAATTATCGAACCCGGTAGTAAGGGCTTTTTGGGGTTGGGTGCCAAGCAGGCACATGTTCGATTAACCGAAATTCAGGCCGAAGAGAAAATTTCCTTTGCGGATTTGCTGAAAACCGACTTGGATATGAGCATGAAGTCAGAGCCAATGCCACCCAAAGCAAAAAAAGTCGAACCCGCTGCGGTCAAACCTCCAACGAAAGAAATTCCGAAGGAACCGACTAGCCAACCAACCGTAATTGTACTACCTCAGGAGAAAATTGCACCAAAGAAGGAAATCAAACAACCGATTCGAGAAGAAATCAATCCTCCTCGTCGAAGAAGAGAAGATTTCACACCTACTCGAAGCCGAAGTTTGCCAATTCGACGAGAGGGAAAAAGAATTTCTCAAGTAGAAAACGTTGATTGGCCGATTCCAACCGAGGGAGCTCCAAAAAAGGCATATGATTATGC
>CAZAFY010000147.1:0-4064 GCA_964484445.1 uncultured Eubacteriales bacterium | reverse complement strand
TCTTTGTGATCGTTTCTTCTTTTTGCCAGCCGATGTACCTCTTTTTTCCAAACGCAGTTTATTGACCATGATGGGGTATTCGGATTATGCCGACTGTCAGTTCCTTTTGCCCTCTTATAAAGGTCAAGAAGGGCATCCGGTTTTGATCGACCAAAAGCTAATCAAGGAATTACTCCTGTATGCAGGTGATGGCGGCTTGAAAGGGGCATTAGAGCATCTGAATTGCCAGAAAGAGGTCTTAGATTTACCCGATGCCGGTACCACCATGGACGCTGATAAACCGGAAGAGTATCAACAATTAAAACGCTATGCTGCCAGCATGTCCCAAAAAGACCCTTTAAAGATCCAAATCGATGCTTTGATCCAACGTCGCGAATCATTCTTTTCTGCTCAGGTGGCTCAATTGATGCAAGACGTTGCGCGCAGCCAGTCTTTAAGGCAGGCCTGCACTTTGAATCTCATCTCTTATTCAAAAGGTTGGAAGTGGATCAAAATGGCAGAGAGTCAACTGGGTTTTGCCTTATTGGACAGTCAACAAGGCGGAAAGAGAGGCGGGCAGAGCCGCTTGACCCCAGAAGGAGCTCGCTTCTTAAAGATTTATATGGAATTCAAACAAGAGTTAGAGCGGTATGCTGAATCCATGTTCCGAGATGCGTTTCAATTCTATCTTGAAGATGGACCTAAAAAGGAAGAGGGGGAGCATGAAAAATAAGCTTTTTTTGACAGGTCCTTCCGGAAGTGGAAAAACCACCAGTCTAATTCAACTACTCGATTCTGTCCAAGGCAAAATTGGAGGCTTTATGGTACAAAGAGTCCGATCTGGGGAGAACGTCCTAGGCTATGCCATGATTCCGGCAAAGGACGCTGATCAGGTTTGGGTCGAAGTAACCGAGCCTCCACCAACCTGTTTCCTGACAGTGGAAAACACCGGATTACACTTCCACTCGGACCGTTTTACAGAGAGCTTTATGCAGTTGACGAACGAAGGAGATCTGATCCTTTTAGATGAGATCGGAGGAATCGAGTTACAGTTGCCAGAGATTCGCATGCGGATCATGGAGTTGTTGAAAAGCGATATTCCGTTGTTAGCCGTTTGGAAATCAAGAGAGAATCTTCTTCATATGATCCAGTACGGAAAAGCACCGCCCTCTTTATTAACTCTGCATCAAGAACTCGAATCGATAATTTTGAATCATTCCAAGTCGGCAATCGTATCGGAACTACCTTCTCAGGATCTGTTATTGCGGTTTTTAAAAGCAAACGGGTTGCACAAAGATTTACCCGGTCGAGCCTCTTGTCTGGAACGATTGAAGCAGTGCTCTCCGGCCATTCAAGCGCACAGTTTATTGGTCACCCGAATGGTTAACGCCTTAGCAAATCAATATCGTGCCAAAGATCCGGAAGCTTTGATTCAAGCGGCTCTTATTCACGATGTAGAACGCCATCAGAAAAACCATGACCAGGTTCTGGAAAAGCTTTTGTTGGAACAAGGATATTGTGATCTCGCTTCCTTGGTAGGTCAACACATGGTCTTATCTCCTGAATTCTTCAATACCGATAAAGCCCTGCTATGGCTTGCCGATAAATGTTGCCTGGAGGATCAACTGGTTCATCCAAATCTGCGTTTTCAAGCCAGTTTAAATCGATACGGCCTCACCGAAAGCGTACAGGCAAACTTAACCGCTTTAGCCTCCTTTCAACTTGAGGAACATTGGAATCCCCAAACAATCTTAGATCAATATGGAGGACATCATGAAAACGATTTTTTCAGCATTGAAGACATGCTTACAAACTGAAGATGCCGTCTTAGTCACCGTTGTTGCCGGTTCCGGTTCAACTCCCCGAGGTGCCGGAGCATCCATGGTGATGAATGCTACCGGACGCTTGGCAGGAACCATCGGCGGAGGAATGGTCGAATATAAATCTCAACAACTCGCTTTAGATCTTCTAAAGACAAAAGAAAATCATCTCACAGAATTTCGATTGACTCCCAATCAGGTAGAAGATTTAGGTATGATCTGCGGAGGAGATGTCAATGTCTACTTTCGAGTATTCAATACGGGAGATTCCTCCACGCTTTCTTTTTTGGATTTAGCTTTGGAGTCTTTTCAACTCCAAGAAAACAGCTGGTTTCTTATTGACTTACAGAACGGGCAACTCGGCTTATATCGTAAAAGCCTGGGTTCCTATGGTTTGACCTTAACGGAAGAACAGCAAATGACCTTATTAAGAAACCATTCTACTCAACGAAATGGAATTTACGCTCAACCGATCCATCAAAGCGAAAAAGTTGTGGTATTTGGCGGTGGACACGTTGCGCAAGAATTAATCCCGCTCTTAGATCATATTGGCTTTTCCTGTGTCGTTTTTGACGATCGTCCTGATTTTGTAACATCGGAGCTGTTTCCCAATGCCATAGAACGAATCTTAGGCGATTTTAACAAAATCCATGATTTTGTTACCTTAAACCCCGAAGATTATGCCATTGTCATGACGCGAGGCCATGCTTTTGATTTGTTTGTTCAGCGACAACTCCATTTCATCCCGCTTACTTATATTGGAATCATCGGTAGCCGCACAAAAATGGCTAAAATTTTCCAACAACTCCGAGAAGAAGGGATCCCTGAGCAAGAATTGGCACGTGTTCATACCCCAATAGGCTTGCCGATCAAGGCAGAGACACCCGCGGAAATCGCGGTATCGATTGCTGCTGAAATGATCCAGATACGGGCGGAAGGGAAGAGCCGCCTATGAGCACAAAATTTCGTCCCTCGTATGTTTTATTGAGTTTTACTCTTTTACTCCTATTTACCATTGTCCTATCTTTTTTGCTGGGGCGGTATCCGGTCCCACCCGCAGAGCTTTTCCGTATTCTGTTTTCACGGATCCATCTTTCTTTTTCGAACTTACCTGCAGGATCCATGACGTCTACGGAAGCCGTCGTCTGGAACATCCGCTTTCCCCGTGTTTTGGCAGCATGCTTGGTCGGTGCTTGCCTTTCTTCCGCAGGAGCAGCTTACCAAGGTGTATTTCAAAACCCTATGGCTTCACCCGATATTTTAGGCGCAACTGCCGGTGCCGCTTTTGGAGCAGCTTTCGCAATTTTGCTTGAAGCCAGTCAAACCCAAATTGTTTTATCGGCGTTTGTCTTCAGTATTCTTGCCGTGCTTTTGGTTTGGTTGATCGGACAACGTGCGAAAGGAAGTCGGGTGCTAGGTCTGGTTCTCTCAGGGATCATGATCGGTTCCCTCTTTTCAGCCGGAACCTCCTTTATAAAATTAGTGGCTGATCCGCAAGATCAATTGCCCGCTATTACCTATTGGTTGATTGGTAGCCTAGCCGGTGTTAAACGGGCTGAATTAGCCTTTGTCTGGCCCTTTATGACCCTTGGTATGCTCGTCTTGTTTTTGACACGCTGGCGCATCAATCTCTTGACATTGGGCGATGAACAAGCGCGCACCATGGGTGTCAACGCCCAGCGCCTGCGAATGGTGATCATTCTTTCATCCACCTTGATCACAGCTGCCGCCATCTCCATTAGCGGTATGATCGGTTGGGTCGGTTTAGTCATCCCTCACCTTTCTCGTCGCTTGGTAGGGAGCAACAATCGCTATGTCATTCCTTTGTCGATGCTTTTTGGAGCGGTTTTCCTTTTGATTGTGGATAATCTTTCACGCACGTTGTTTACCGTCGAGATTCCCATTGGCATCTTAACTGCCTTGATCGGCGCTCCTTTCTTTCTTTTCTTAATGACCCGAAAGGAGGGACCCTTTTGAGTATAGTAGTTCAAGCCTTAGGTTTCTCCTATGGTATGCGTCCAATTTTAAACGATGTTCATTTTCAAGCGAAACAAGGAGAAGTTTTAGCACTTCTCGGCCCTAATGGAGTAGGTAAAAGTACCTTGTTTCATTGTATTTTAGGATTACAAGCTCGTTATCAGGGTTCGATACGGATCAACGGACGAGAAGCGAGTACTCTTTCCGCTAGAGAACTCGCCCACGAAATTGCGTTTATTCCTCAGATGCAAAAATCGACCTTTCATTTTAGCGTACTAGATATGGTTC
>CAZAFY010000146.1:0-4076 GCA_964484445.1 uncultured Eubacteriales bacterium | reverse complement strand
TAACGCCAACAGGGAGGTGTAAGTGGATGAAAAAAGCAATCATTGGTAAGAAGCTTGGTATGACCCAGCTCTTTCTGAAAAATGGTCAAGTCGTCCCGGTTACGGTAATCGAAGCCGGTCCCTGTGTGGTCGTGCAAAAGAAAACCATGGAGAATGACGGGTATTCCGCCATTCAAATCGGATTTGATGATATTGCCGAACGGAAATTGAATAAACCCGAAATGGGCCATTTCAAGAAGAACAATCTCCAACCCAAACGTGTTTTAAAAGAATTGCGTTTGGAGAATGCCCACGAATTTGAAGTGGGACAACAAATCGCCTGTGATGTATTTGCTGAGGATGACATCATCGATGTCAGTGGAATCAGCAAAGGACATGGATTTGCCGGTGGTATCAAACGGTGGAATTTCCATCGTGGCCGTATGACCCACGGATCCAAATTTCACAGATCTCCCGGTTCATTAACAGGTCGTGCTGCTGCACACGTGCCAAAAAACCGGAAAATGCCCGGACATTACGGAGTAGATAAGACCACAATCCTTAATTTAAAAGTGGTTCGCGTCGATACCGATCGCAATTTATTGTTAGTCAAAGGCTCAGTACCCGGTCCGGTTGGTAGCCTGTTGACCATCAGGAACGCTGCTAAAAAGTAGCGGGATGATGACAGGAAAGGAGGATAGGCTATGCCTCAAGTAGCTGTATACAATACCCTGGGTGAGAAGGTTGGCGATATGAGTTTATGTGAAACTTTATTCGCAGCCGAAGTCAGCGAGCCAAGCCTGCATCAAGCTGTCGTTGCTTATTTAGCGGCCCAAAGACAGGGTACTCATTCTACTCTTACCCGTTCCGAAGTTCGGGGCGGTGGTAAGAAACCTTGGCGTCAAAAAGGAACCGGTCGTGCTCGAGCAGGTTCCATACGCTCTCCCATCTGGCGTAAAGGCGGAGTAACATTTGGCCCGAAGCCCAGAGATTATCGAATCAAAATCCACAAAAACGTTAAACGAATCGCTATTCGCTCAGCGTTTAGCAGTAAAGTTCAAGATCAGGATCTTATCATTCTCGATAGCTTGAACATGTCTGCTCCCAAGACAAAAGAGATGGTGGCTTTGTTGAAAAACTTAAAAGTTGATCGTAAAGCGTTATTCATCACAGCAGATCCCGAAAAAAATGTTTACCTTTCTGCAAGAAACCTTCCCGGTATCAGCGTGACATTCAGTGGCAGTATTAATGTTTATGACATTCTGCTTCATGACAAGCTGATTATCGTGAAAGATGCAGTAGGTAAGTTAGAGGAGGTATTTGCGTAATGCGTGAGCCTCATGACGTATTAATCAAACCCATTATCACTGAGAAAACCAGCGCAATGATGGCAGAAAAGAAATATACTTTTAAAGTTGATCCTCATGCCAACAAAATTGAAATCAAGCATGCCGTAGAAAAAGTTTTCGATGTCAAGGTCGCCGCTGTCAATACCATGCATGTCAGAGGCAAAAAGAGAAGAGTGGGCGTCCATGTTGGATATACATCTGACTGGAAAAAAGCCATTGTTACTCTGACCAAAGATTCCAAGACGATCGGCTTCTTCGATGGGCTCTAAGGAGGAGGATAAAAAATGGCTGTAAAAAAATACAAACCGACCTCTCCGGCCCGCCGTGCTATGACAGGTTATTCTTTTAGCGAAATCACAAGCACAACTCCGGAGAAGTCCTTACTGGCTCCTTTGAAAAGCAAAGGCGGTCGTAACAATCATGGTCGTCTTACCGTTCGACATCAAGGTGGCGGCGTGAAAAGAATGTATCGATTGGTTGATTTCAGACGCATCAAAGATGACATTCCTGCCAAAGTTGCCAGCATTGAATATGATCCGAATCGAACCGCTTATATTGCTCTGATCCATTATGCCGATGGCGCTAAATCTTACATTTTAGCTCCGGTTGGTTTAAAGGTTGGCGATATCGTAGTTTCCGGTGAAAATGCTGATATCAAACCCGGCAACTGTTTACCGCTACGTCGGATTCCGGTTGGAACCATGATTCACAATATCGAGCTAAAAGTTGGAAAAGGCGCCCAGTTGGTTCGTTCTGCTGGTGTTTCTGCTCAATTGATGGCTAAAGAATCTGAATACGTTCACGTTCGCCTGCCTTCTAATGAAATGCGCTTGATCCATGGAAACTGCAAAGCTTCAATCGGTCAAGTCGGAAACCTTGAACATGAGAATGTTAAAATTGGTAAAGCCGGCCGCAATCGTCATTTGGGAATTCGTCCCACCGTTCGTGGTGTGGTCATGAACCCGATCGATCATCCCCATGGCGGCGGCGAAGGTCGCTCCCCCATTGGTCGTAAGAGTCCAGTCAGTCCTTGGGGACAAAAGACTTTGGGCTTCAAGACTCGCAAGAAAAAAGCATCCGATAAGTACATTGTTACAAGACGGAGCAAGTAGAATAGAGGGAGGCTAAACAATGTCCAGATCCATAAAGAAGGGTCCTTTTATTGCCGACCACTTGCTCAAAAAGGTCCTGGAAATGAATGTAAGCCGCGAGAGAAAGGTCATCAAGACTTGGTCTCGTGCTTCTACCATTTTCCCGGATATGGTTGGCCATACAATCGCAGTGCATGATGGAAGAAAACATGTACCTGTATATATCTCAGAAGAAATGATCGGTCATAAACTCGGTGAATTCGCTCCGACCCGAACCTTCCGTGGTCATGCGGGCTCCGAGAAAACGACCGGAAAGAAATAGGGGTGTGATGAGATGGAAAGTAAAGCTATAGCTCGTTATGTCCGCATCGCTCCTCGTAAAGTTCGGATTGTAATCGACAATATTCGAGGGAAGGGTGTTGACGAAGCACTCGCCATTTTGCGTTTTACGCCAAAGGCCGCTTCGCCAATCATCGCAAAAGTTGTGAAATCTGCTGCTGCTAATGCGGAGAACAATCATGATATGGATTCTTCCCGTCTGTATGTTGCTGCTGCTTTCGTTGATCAAGGACCGACCATGAAACGGGCTCAACCCCATCAACGTGGCCGTGCATTTCCGATTCTGAAGCGCAGTAGTCATATCACGATCATTATCAAAGAGCGTGAATAGGACGGAAGCGCAAGTAAGCAAGGAGGGAAATTAGAGTGGGTCAAAAAATTCATCCTTACGGACTGCGTCTTGGGATCATTAAAGATTGGGAATCTCGCTGGTTTGCCAGTAAAAACTTTTCCGATCTTTTGGTCGAAGACTTCAAGCTTCGTAAGTTCCTGAAAGAAAAACTCTTCCAAGCCGGTTTATCGAAAGTTGAAATCGAGCGGACAGCCAATAGAGTAAATGTCATTGTCTTTACAGCAAAACCCGGTATTGTAATCGGGCGTGGTGGTACAGGTATTGAAGATTTACGTAAACAGTTGGAAGCAATGGTTAAAAAACCGGTAACGATAAGAGTAAATGAAATTCGTGTGGCCGAGGGAGATGCCCAATTGGTAGCTGAAAGTATTGCTGCTCAATTGGAAAAGAGAATTGGATTCCGCCGAGCCATGAAACAATCTATCCAAAGAGCAATGAGAGCTCCCGGAGTAAAAGGTTGTAAAGTCATGTGTTCTGGCCGTTTAGGCGGTGCAGAAATTGCTCGTAACGAAATGTTCCATGAAGGAACCATTCCTCTGCATACCTTACGTGCCGATATCCAATACGGGTTCACCGAAGCTAAGACCACTTATGGTCGCCTCGGAGTTAAAGTTTGGATTTATAAAGGTCAAGTATTGCCGAAGCCGAAAGTGAAAGCGGAAGCAAAGGAAGGAGGCAATTAAGTATGCTACTCCCAAAACGCGTCAAATATCGCAAACAACATCGCGGCAAAATGAGAGGCTTAACAAAAGGCGGCTCTGAACTAAGCGGTGGAGAATTTGGGCTACAAGCCTTAGAAGCCTCCTGGATCACCAATCGTCAAATCGAAGCTGCCCGTATTGCTATGACTCGTTATATCAAACGTGGCGGTAAAGTCTGGATCAAAATTTTCCCGGATAAACCTGTTACTCAGAAACCTGCTGAAACACGTATGGGTTCCGGTAAAGGTGCTCCGGAGTATTGGGT
>CAZAFY010000145.1:0-4123 GCA_964484445.1 uncultured Eubacteriales bacterium | reverse complement strand
CCATAAGAGATTTGGGTGGTTTTTGGCGATTAATAAGAAAAAGCAAGATAGGGACCAAGACGACCGAGAAAGCAGTAAAGAACCCTGCTTTGCTGGCAGTTGTTAGATTTACACCCAATGTTTGTGTCAGATACGCAAAAAAGATTGCAATCCCTAATGGAAAGGCTTTCACAAAGGTTGGTCTTAAATTTTGAAAAAGTTGCTTTGGAAAGAGTACTCCCATGATCAATGTCGTTAAGGTATAGCGAATTCCTAAATAAAACATGGGTGGTATTTCTTCTAAAACTATTTTTGAAAGGGGAAAAGTGGATCCCCAAATCACGGTAACGGAGAGCAACGCCGCTGTCGCTGCAAGATATTTGAGCATATTGGAACTCCTTTTCGTGCAGTTGATATCGGTCTAAGAATGAATAAGGGGAGGGTAGAGATGAATGCAATAGTGATAATAGGACTCGTCTTAAAGATCCTACTCCTTGTAATTCTCGGTCTCATAGGTTTCATCCTGCTCCTTTTAGCGTTTCCCTTCCATCTTTCAGTCACAGGATTTTATGACGGCGACGAGTTCAGCTATGAATTGCAGGTCAAATATGCGTGGTTGATCCCAATAGATCGGATTATAAAATCGAGATTACGATCCCGAGAAAAAGTAGCTCCTGTTGATGCGAAAATATCTACCAAAAACGTGAGTACTACACCTACTCGCAAAGGGTCTTCTGAAATTAAAACTCCAGATGCGAAGCGCCCTTCTCCTAAGCCACAAGAGACCAAATCGGAAGAACCCCTCATACAGGGACAAACGCGAGTTGGTTTTCAAGAGATCTTAGATTGGATTACTTGGGGTCTCGAGCAGAAAGATACCTTTTGGAGAGCTTTTCTACGGCTTTTCCGCTTACTCCATATTCAACCTTTGCTCATTCGTGGTCAACTTGGTTTAGAAGACCCTGCGGATACTGCCTTTTTATTCTCGGCAATCTATACGACGTTACCAATGGTTCCTTTTGTAGCCTTTTTGGTTCAACCAAATTACCATGAGCAAGCCTTATCCGGAATGATTCGCTTCAAATGCCACATTTCTTTATTGGAAATCCCCTTGACCCTGATACTCAATCGTGATTTAAGAAGAATATTGTTCATGATCTATAGGATGTCACGTCCTAAAAAAACAACAATGAAACCTGCGGAGATTTAACTCCGAATTATGGAATAAGAGAGGAAGATGAACATGCAAAAAGAATATTTGGGCACTTTAATGGAAGACTTAAAGAAGTTAGTTACTTCGGAAACCGTTATCGGTGAACCGATTCTCGTCAATGGTGTTACCATTTTACCCGTAGTAGGTATCACCTTTGGATTTGGTTCCGGTGGCAATGATGCGACCGCAAATGAAGCGGTGCGAAGAAACTCCTCCGTTGGAGCAGGTGGCGGTGCTAAAATCACACCGCTTGCTTTCTTAGTTGTCAATGGGGATCAGATTAGTCTACTGCAACTCCAACATCAAAAAGCGAACACAAGTCTAGATCGTCTGATCGATATCATGCCAGGCATTATGGATAAGGTTCAGAATCAATTTATGAAGAAGAAAACCAATGTATCTGATCTGGCTACCGAAGCAGCTTTGAAACTAGTTCCTGAAGATCAAAAATAAGAACAGATGAGGTTTTTCCATTGATGAATATTCCTATCTTTGTCTATATAGGCATCTTTGCTTATTTGTGTGGTTCAATCCCTTCGGCTTTTCTTATAGGAAAAGCAATGGCGAAAATCGACATTCGCCAGCATGGTAGCGGAAATGTAGGGAGTACCAATGCCTTACGAACGCTTGGTCTAAAGGGTGGCTTGATTTCGTTATTGGGGGATATTTTTAAGACCATTGCAGCCTTAGCCTTACCCTTTTTTTTGAAGGCTCCTGATCTTGGGTTCTTTGTCGCCGGATTAAGTGTTGTTTTGGGACATAACTGGTCCATCTTTTTAAGATTTAAAGGCGGTAAAGGAGTTGCCGTTTCAGCCTCGGTAATCACTTTGCTTTTTCCTTGGATTGGCATTGCTTCGCTTGTGCTCTTGGTCGTATTAGTTTGGCGAACCAAGTTTGTTTCGCTCGGTTCCATACTCATGGCCCTTTTTTGGCCTTTGGGACTTCTACTATTTAGATACCCTGCTCAAGATATTGGTTTTGCATCCATCTTAACTATCATGATCTGGTTGCAACATCGGGGTAATATCGATCGTCTTATCAAAGGAGAAGAGCGCAAAATCAGTTTTACAAAAAAATAACGGGCAAAGCGCCCGTTTTTTTTTAGAGATTTTTAAATACAAAGTAGAAAAAAAGTAGATGGACCGGGTAGAACCAATAGAAAAGATAACGTAATGACCACCCTCGTTGACCATTATAAAAGTGAATCGGGAGCAAGGCAAATACAGCTGTATATTGTGCCGATAACCATAATGCCAGGATTACTTGACCTCTGATTTTAAGATCACGCGCAAATTCATGGATCACGATCAAGCCTATGCCGTACCAAGAATAATCGGTCTTTAAGAAGGTAGCTATGAGCATCCCCGCTATAGGGATTAACCATTTCCATGCTTTCTCCGTATAATGCTGCATCGCCCATAAAACAGCTAATCCCAGTGCCAGAGTGAAGAAAACATTCTGATAGGTAAAATCGAACATAACATGACTTCGTGCTAAATCAAATGGAATTTCTGAGATAAGAGCAAATAAACTCAAGCGAATCAAATACTTCTTTTTACTACGTGTATGTAAGAAACCTTCAACTAATAGAAAAGTAAAAAGTGGAAAAGCAAGGCGTCCAATCAATCGTAAGGCTGTATCCAGTGTTCTAAGCTGTGGTAAGGTCAATCCCCAAAGGATGGGTTTTGTCATATAAGGATTGGCTCGAAACAAGATCGGTTCGATAAGAAATGCGCCGATATGGTCGATGAACATTGTTACAATGGCTATTAGCTTCAAAGTACTGCCCGTTAGGCCTCGTTTCAATTCAATACCCGATTCCATAGTGCCTCGCCTCCTAAAAAAAATAGACCCCGTTTAGGGGGTCTGTTTTTTTGTTTAAATGGCAGGGGAGGAGGGACTCGAACCCGCAACCAACGGTTTTGGAGACCGCTACTCTACCAATTGAGCTACTCCCCTAAATCCATGTTGTTGGTTTTGACACCAACGAGAGTTATTATACACTATGAAGCTCGACAACGTCAACAGGTTCTTATTTGTTTTTTTGTAGTATGTAAGAGGATTTACTGAAAGACCGCTTTGAGCCCAAATGCTAACAAAAGAGCCCCCGAGAGAGCTCTTTCTTGAAATCACCCTAAAACAATAGCATAAGGCTTTTTCCCATTCTTCTAACTTCTCAAAATAAGTATTTTGAGAAGTTGTGTATCGTCAAAAAAGGAGGCATTGAGATTTCCCCAACACCTTCTTTATGCTTCTTCCCCAGCGGTTCTCGCGGGGCTATTAGGTTCGAAATTTTTATGAGCGCAACTTACACAGACCCCTTTGAAAAACAATTCACTTTGGGTGATCTGAAAATTGGTTGCTCTCGTTACCAAATGCTTTATATCCGGTAAAACGCTACTTGGTATGTCAAAGATACTGTTACACAGTTCGCATTGCATATGGAAATGTGGCTTACTGTTCCCGTCAAAATAGCCAGCGGCATCGGGGACATTTAATTTTATGATCTCTCCCATTTCACATAACTGGTTGAGATTACGGTATACGGTAGCGATACTTATATTAGAATCGATCTCTTTTACCATTCGATAAATCTGGTCCGCCGATAAATGGCTATGGCTTTTTTGTAACGTGTCTTTGACTAAATGTCTTTGCCGAGAATAACGCATTGGAGTTCACCTACTTCTTATATAATGATAATCATTACCACTTGCTGATTCTAACACAACTAGAAAATAATGTCAACTGCATGACCCATGAATATCGAAATAATATATAGTATTTAATTCAGAAATTAATGTGCTTTACGTTAACGCTTTATTTACTCTGCTTTAATTTGCTTTTTCTGATATAAAATTAAGGATACCTTTAAAAGCAACTGGCATCGCATACTGTGTAAGCATATCTGGTAAATGAATCCAATTCATTTCT
>CAZAFY010000144.1:0-4143 GCA_964484445.1 uncultured Eubacteriales bacterium | reverse complement strand
AGCTAAGATTGGATTGATGAAAGGGTACCCCGACGGCAATTTCCAACCAGAAGCAAAAATAACTCGAGCAGAATTAACTCAAGTTTTGATTCGTTATCTCGGTAATCAAGATACTAAACTCGTCAGTATTTTCTCAGATGTTCAGGGCCATTGGGCTGAAGAGGCAATTCAGCAAGCATTCGAAGCGGGATTCTGTAGAGGATATGAAGATGGGACTTTCCGACCTGATCAACCGATCAATCGAGCAGAAGCAGTAACAATGATCAACCGTTTTCTAAATAGAGGTCCTTTATTGGTAGAAACTCCCTCCTTCAGCGATGTAATCATAACAGATTGGTATTTCGGAGAGGTGGAAGAGAGTGCAACTAACCATTCTTTCCGACGAAACCCCGACAACAGCGAATCCCTGATTGCTTATTTCAACTAAAAAACAGGCCGGGTTTTTCAACCCGGTCTGCATTTTTTTTGAATTTATGCAGGATTTCCTCTCTCATTCAAGAAGTACTTTGTAAACAAAGAAAAGAGGAGGGAGCTCTATGGAAACCAGACCCTACCTAGCTTGGTCTCAACTCGATGATTTTATGACTTCGGCGTTTGTGAAATTGGGTGTCCCTTACGAGGACGCCAAAATTTGTTCAGACGTGCTCATGGAAAGTGACAGGCGAGGCATTGAAAGTCACGGCAGTAACCGCTTTAAACCTATCTATGTAGACCGTATTTTAGCCGGAATTCAGCAACCGATGACGAAGTTTGAAGTGCTTCGTGAAACGCCAACTACTGCAGTCGTCGATGGCCATGACGGTATGGGTATGGTAGTTGGAGTCAAGTCCATGGAAATCGCTATTGCCAAAGCCAAACAATACGGCATGGGTATGGTCGCAGCTCGCAATTCTACACATTATGGTATCGCCGGATACTACGCCACCATGGCGACGAAGGCGAATATGATCGGCTTGACCGGCACCAACGCCAGGCCATCTATTGCACCCACTTTCGGGGTCGAAAACATGCTGGGGACAAATCCTCTGACCTTTGGTCTGCCTACCGATGAAGATTTCCCCTTTGTTCTAGATTGTGCTACCAGTATCACTCAACGAGGAAAAATTGAAGTCTATGCTAAGAAAGGCGCACCGACTCCGGCCGGAATGGTAATCGGAGAAGATGGCACTGCCATGACCGACAGCGACAAAATATTGAAAGATCTCCTTGCCGGGAAGGCCGCCTTCTCACCTTTAGGGGGCATAGGAGAGGAGTTAGCGGGTTATAAGGGGTATGGGTATGCTACGGTCGTAGAAATCCTCTCAGCGGCTTTACAGGCCGGTAATTTTCTGAAAATGCTCAGCGGCATCGGCGAGCAAGGGGAGAAGATACCATATCATTTAGGGCATTTCTTTCTTGCTATTGATACAGAAGCTTTCATGGGAGCCGAATCGTTTAAGAAAACTGCCGGGGAAATTTTGCGCGAATTAAGAGCATCGAAAAAAGCACCCGGTGAAGAACGCATCTACACCGCAGGTGAAAAAGAATGGATCGTTTGGCAGGAACGGAGAAGTTTAGGCGTTCCTATTGGCGATGCTGTCCAACAAGAATTTGTTGCGGTCCGTGATCTGCTGCACTTACCCCATCGCTTTCCGTGGGAATAATCTATGTTTTGGGTGTTTTGGGGACGGTTCTCTGCTCGCGATAATTTACAAATTACTGGAAGAATTTCGAGGGAGAGAACCGTCCCCAAGAAAAAACTCGGAAAAATAATTGTTGTTTAGGTAGGAATTTAGTAAGTAGGGTTCGAATATAACAGGGCAAAGATTTTAATACACAAAAAAGGCGGGGTATGAATGAGTCAATCTTTTAGAGAAAACAATAATTCAAGTTATCCCGCAGTGGAATATCCAACCGTGACAGCTCACGCGAATGAGGAAACACACCTTCCTTGGGCTCAGATCTTGCTAGATGAGTCCGATTTTACCGATTCTCTCCCCACTGGCGACCAGATCTTGCAGCACGTAATCGATACCTATGAAGCGCTTCCTTATATATTAAGCCCTTCAGAGCGGCTAATGCTCAAGACTAATGTGATTTCTAATCACTTTACCCATGTTTTGAACCTTCCGCCTATGCCTCGAGCTGAAGCCGCACCGGAAGAATGGGTCCTATGGGCAGAAACCAATCGCAAATTGACCGAAAAAGCCGCGCGCGATATTCCGGACCGTCAATTGGGTCTGCGATTCGCATCGGTTATGATTCCTTACAATGAAGCCACAGCGGATTATTACGATGCGCGAATCGTCGAACGCCAACAACTGATGCAATCGTATGAAAGTTATTGCAATAAGCACAATGTTGACAACAAAGCCGAATCCTTAGATTATGCAACGGTAATTTGGCTCGATATGGAATGTTCAACCGGATACATGACTTGGCGAAATGCCAGCGAGGCTTTCGTGCACGATGTGATCCTTTGGCAGAAAATCACAAGAGAAGATGTTGCAAAACAAAGCCCACGCTATCAAGCCTATATTTCTGCAAAATTATCAAGACTGATCAAACACTAAAGGAGCGTTTATATGTGAATCTTAATTGATTTGATCTCACGGTTGTGGGACAAAATTACCGGCAAAAGCCAAGAAAAACCAGAAGCGTAAATATTTTGAATCAGAGAGCGATCTCTGATTCTCTTTATATGGGGGAATCCTTTATGCAAGAATTTACTGGAATGCTTAGCAAAACCGTATAACCTAGTTCACTGGGAATTATCAGGATGTTGTGTTTATTTCCTTGGTAGAGCATTCCAAATTACAAGATGTTGTGGAACCTGTTAAAATTTGTTTTAAAGCAAGCAGGAATTCTTCTACGACATCAAGAAGTAAAACATAATATTAGCAAATGAAATGGTAATAGGTTCTGTTCAGTACCATAAATCTTGAGACTGAAGGAGTGGTTGTTATGTTGGAAGCCAAGTTCGATATGAATGAAATTACCAAAATAAAAGTAGTAGGCGTGGGCGGTGGTGGTAGTAATGCCGTCGATCGCATGATTTCCGCCGGGTTGAAAGGCGTGGAATTCATTGCCATCAATACTGACGGACAAGTTCTGTCACACTCCTTAGCGGATCAAAAGCTACAAATCGGTCTCAAACTGACCAAGGGTCAGGGAGCCGGTGGCAATCCACAAATTGGGTTCCAAGCAGCCGAAGAAAGCCGTGAAGAACTTGAACGTGTACTCAAAGGGGCAGATATGGTCTTTATTACTGCGGGTATGGGTGGAGGTACAGGAACTGGTGCAGCTTCCGTCGTAGCGGAAGTTGCGAAAGATTTAGGTGCTTTAACCGTTGCTGTGGTCACGAAACCTTTTAACTTTGAGGGACGTAAACGTTCTGCGCAAGCCGACGGTGGCATCGAACGCTTAAAAGACAAAGTAGATTCCTTGATTACGATTCCCAACGAGCGTCTTACCAAAGTGATCGATAAAAAAACCTCACTGCTCGATGCTTTTAAAATGGTCGATGAGATTCTCCGCCAAGGTGTTCAAGGTATTTCCGAATTGATCATTGTTCCGGCGATTATCAACCTCGACTTCGCCGACGTCCAATCGATTATGAAAGACTCTGGTTCGGCAATCATGGGGATCGGCTATGGTCAAGGCGACGGTCGAGCTGTTCAAGCAGCTAAAATGGCAATTTCATCTCCTTTATTGGAGATGTCAATCGAGGGGGCACGCGGTGTTTTACTCGATATCGCAGGCGGACCGGACTTCACCCTTTATGAAACCGATGAAGCTGCCGCAATTATTGCTGAAGCCGTAGATCCCGATTGCAACATTATTTGGGGTGCTCGTATTGAAGATAAACTGAAAGACCAAGTCCGAATCACGGTTGTTGCAACCGGTTTTGAGCAAAAGGTCAAGAACCCCTATTTTGATAAATCGGGCAAAGTTGAATTCCATACAGAAAAAGAGCGGGTCACCATGCGCGCTGAAGGCCGACCACCGGAACAGAAATTCGGGTTAAATGTACCTCCTTTCCTACAAAAGAAAGATCAAGAAACCGAAACCAAGCCGCAAAACCCGACCGAACCCCCAAAAGAGGGAGAAGCCTAAAATGACATCCGCCCCGTGTCTTTGAACGGACGCGGGGCTTCTAAGGAT
>CAZAFY010000143.1:0-4159 GCA_964484445.1 uncultured Eubacteriales bacterium | reverse complement strand
CCGGTCTCCCCGGTAAAAACCGTCAATCCATCCATGAGGTTAAGTTCGATTTTTTCGATCAAGGCAAAGTTTTCTATGATTAGTTGTTCAAGCATGGGTTACTCCATGATATCATACAATTTTGCAATAAAACCTTCAACTTGTGCTTCTTCTCGCAAAATGATTAAGATGGTATCATCTCCGGCTAAGGTCCCAACAACAGTGTCCCAACCCATGGCATCGAGAAGCGCAGCAATACTGTGAGCATTACCAGGCATAGTTCGGAGAACGATTAGATTACCGGCATGATCGATGGAAACTAAATTGTCCAACAATGCACGCTTCACTTTCTCCAAAGAAGGTGTAATTTGACCAACAACACCCGGTAAAGCGTATCGCGAACGACCATTGTCCATCGTGATCTTCAGCAACCCTAGTTCCTTTATGTCACGGCTTATGGTTGCTTGGGTGACCACCAAATGGTATCGCTGACGCAATAATTCTACTAATTCTTCCTGAGTCTCTACCGAATGAGTCTTGACCAATTGCCGGATCAGTGTTAATCGTTTGCCTTTCATAGCCTCTTTCCTCCTATCATCAAGTTGGTTTTTTCTAGGAAGTATTTCTTGAAGTGCTGCTCAAGGTGCTCCTCGTCTAATTGCAACTGATGCAACAATTCAGGAACCTTTCCGTGAGGGATAAAGTGATCTGGGACACCAATGGTTTGTACGTTGCATAATACGTTGTGCTCTTGAAGGAATTCTAGAATCGCCGAACCAAAGCCGCCAATCGTTGTGTTCTCTTCAAGGGTCAAGATTTGCTTTGCTTGGTTCAATTGTGAGAGAAGTAATTGCTCATTCAACGGCTTGATCTTACGGATATTGAGTAAGCCAATCTCGATCTGCTCGGATTCTCGTAAACGTTGGATTGCGCGGGCGGCACTTAAGGTAATCGGTCCGGAGCTCAAAACCCATTTCTCTTTGCCCTTAAACAGGACTTCCGGTTCTGTAATATCGAATGCAGATTCGGATGCAGATAATGAGAATGCCGGTTGATAATCGCCGTGATAGTTCGTTTTTGGAAAGCGGATCGCAACAGGTGCATGCAGATCCAAGGCATAACGAAGTAACGGTTCAATGTCATCAGGTCGACTTGCTACCAAAACGGTCATGTTGGGAATCAGACGTAAGTAGGTCAAATCAAAAACCCCATGGTGGGTCTCACCATCTTCTCCAACCAAACCAGCACGATCTAAAACAAAGATGACCGGTAATTGCTGCATTGCAATATCGATCACTACTTGATCGAAGCTTCGTTGGAGAAAAGTCGAATAAATGGCAACCACAGGATGTAATCCTTGCGTTGCAAGTCCTGCCGCAAAAGTTACTCCATGTTGTTCGGCAATTGCTACATCAAAAAAACGGGTTGGATGCAGAGAAGCAAAGGGACTTAAGCCGGTTCCGTCGGGCATAGCCGCTGTGACCGCTACTAATTTTGGATCTTCTTCGGCCAGTCTTAACATTGCCCGGCTAAATGCTGTGGTAAACTTAGGTTCCGATATGCTACGAGGCCTTCCGGTGATCGGGTCAAAGGGACCGGGTCCATGAAAGAGACTCGGGGATGCTTCGGCAAGATCATACCCCTTCCCTTTTTTTGTTATGACATGCAATAAAACAGGGCCTTGAGAACGTTTAGCGAGCTCCATTGCTTCGATAAGCTGTTCAAGGTTGTGTCCGTCGATCGGACCCAAATAGGTAAATCCCAATTCTTCAAAGAGCATACCGGGAACAAAAAATTGCTTCAGGGAGTCCTTAAAGCGATTGATGGCCCGAATGGTAGGTTTTCCGATGTTTGGAATTCGTTCTAAAACATTTCTGGTTTCTCTCTTGGTTTGATAATATCGTGGAGCCGTTCGTATACGATTGAAGTATTCCGATAAAGCTCCTACATTTTCGGAAATGGACATCTCATTATCGTTTAAAATGACGGTCAATTTCGTTTTACTTCGGCCGGCATGATTCAAAGCTTCAAAAGCCATGCCTCCGGTCATAGAACCGTCCCCAATAATTGCGGTAACCTGAAACTTCTTTTTCTGTAAATCTCGTGCTAAGGCCATGCCGAGTGCTGCAGAAATCGAAGTAGAACTATGGCCTGTATCAAAATGGTCGTGCTCGCTTTCACTGCGTTTCGGAAAACCGCTTAAACCACCGAATTGACGTAAACTAAAGAAGCCACCATAGCGTCCCGTCAACAACTTATGAACATAACTCTGATGACCTACATCCCAAACAATTTTGTCTCTTGGGGATGAAAATACCTTATGATAAGCGACCGTTAATTCAACCACCCCTAAATTTGAGGCTAGATGGCCTCCGGTTTGAGAGATCGTTTGAATCAAGTAATCACGAATTTCCCGGGATAAAACCTCTAACTCGGAAACTTTCATCGATTTCAAGGAACCATTCGTGATGTTTGGTAAATATTGATATGGCATGATAAACCTCACATGGCAAATCCCACTGCCAAACCCAGTATTGCACCGGCTAAGACTTCAATGGGAGTGTGACCGATTATTTCTTTTAACTGCTTGATCTGCAGTTCTTGCAAATCCGGAACTTGCAGAATAATATAGTTCAGAATTTTAGCCTGGTCTCCTGCCGCTCTGCGTACACCGGAAGCATCGTACATAACAATAGTGGTCATCGTGGCTGCTATGGCAAAGGCTGCACTATCGAGTCCCATGAGACGCCCAGCGATGACAGTAATTGCCATCATTGCTGCCGTGTGTGAACTCGGCATCCCGCCGGAACGATTCATTAACCGCCAATTCCAACGTCTTTCCAATACATAGTTGACTAATACTTTGGAAAATTGAGCTAAAAAGGCCGCAATGAAGGCGGCAGAAAGATACCGATTGCTAAAGAATTGTTGAAATCCGTTCACATGATCACCACTATTTCATAAAATTATTGTGTTCTGTTTTTGATTCGAGCAAACATTTCGACAAAAGCCGATGTGTTAGCAGGAACTCTTTCTAAAAGTTGAAACAACTGAATAAATTCTTGTTCTAGAAGTTGCTGAGTCGTTGGAACACCGAAGCATTCAATATAAGTCCATTTTTGTAAAGAGGCATCTCTTCCGGTTGCTTTACCCATGAGTGCCGGATCACCGATAACATCTAAGAGGTCATCTTGCATTTGAAAGATGATGCCAAAGCATTGACCGATCTGACGCCAAAGAGATACAACCTCAGGGTCTTCTGTTACCAAATAACTACCCATAACAAAAGCAGCTTCTAACAGAGCCCCGGTTTTTAATCTATGCATTCTTAACAGTCTTTCCGGGGTTCGGTTGATTTCTGCTTTGATATCGAGGATTTGACCTCCGATCATTCCATAGCGACCAGCGGCTTGGCTTAAGGTTTTGACCAGAAGACATGCTTGTTCAGGTGAGTAATCCCCTTGAATCTGACCTTGTGTCAGTATTAGAAAGGATTCGGTCAAGAGTCCGTCTCCGGCTAACAAGGCAACAGCCTCGCCAAAAACCTTATGGTTGGTAAGCTTTCCTCGTCTGTAATCATCGTTATCCATGCATGGGAGATCGTCATGGATCAGAGAATAGGTGTGCACACATTCTAAAGCAACAGCAGGGTATAAGGCTTGCTGCCATTTTTTTTGATGCGCCTCAACAACCATACAAGGTATGAGAGCTCGTAGTCGTTTCCCACCCGATAAAAGGCTGTAAGACATAGCCTGATCGATTTCTGCTAAATCGGGAGGTCCCTCGGAGAAGAGAGTACTGCAAAACGCATCAATTTCTTGAAGCATTTGCTTTTCTGAAGTCATCATTAGACTTGTTCCTCCAAAAATGGTTGTAAGACAAGTTCGCCATTGGCGTTTAAAGTGATCTTCTCTACTTTCTGTTGTGCGAGGTTTAATTCCTGCTGACAAAAGCGAGCTAATTGAACTCCCTCTTCAAATAAACCCATTGCTTCCTGAAGAGATAAGCTACCACTCTCCAGCTGACGTACAATGGATTCTAAACGAACCAAGGCTTCTTCAAAGGTTATGGCTTCTTTCTTTTTAGGCATTTTAGTCTCCTCCATTCCCTTGCTCTTTAATTTCTAAAATTTTCCCGGTAGCAGTGCCATCGGCGAGGGTTATTCGTACTTCGTCTCCTA
>CAZAFY010000142.1:0-4181 GCA_964484445.1 uncultured Eubacteriales bacterium | reverse complement strand
ACAAAGTATAAATCTAAGAGGGTGTTGATCACACTGGAGATAATCAAAAAATAAAGAGGAGTCCGGGAGTCCCCCAATGCGCGTAGGATTGAAGCGAAGGTATTATAGGTGAACAAAAAAATAAGGCCGTAAAAATAAATACTCATGTAACGTGAGGCATCATTCATGATCTCAACTGGAACTCTAATCATTTGCAGCATTTGACGGTGAAACAACACCCCAGTACCGGTCATCAGCAAAGCCATAGCAAACTGTAAGATCAAGGTCGTAGATATCGTGGCCTTGATTTTTCCGGTCAGCTTGGCTCCAAATAATTGTGAGATGACGATGCCGGCTCCCATGGTCAAACCCATAGCTACGGCAATCAAAAGATTGATCAAAGGACCGCTGGTTCCGACTGCTGCTAAGGCATGTGCCCCAACAAATCGTCCAACCACGATCGAGTCCACAAGGTTATAAAATTGTTGAAATAGATTTCCTATGAGCATAGGCATCCCGAAAGCCACAATATGGGGAAGTGGCTTTCCTTGAGTCATATCTCGCAAAGGATCACACGCTTTCTTGTTCTGCTTTTTGCAGGTTTGTTGCCATTCGTTCTAAAAAGCGATGCAGCATTTCGATTTCTTGATCACTGAAATCACCATAGGTCACTTCTTCGATTTCATGGAAAATATTGCAAATTTCATGCAACATGTCTTGACCTTTTTCGGTCAAATAGGTGCGGACCACACGTCGGTCTTTGTCATCGGCGCGGCGTAAGATCAATTGGGCTTGCTCCATACCGGTCAGAATGCTGGTTGCGGTTGCAGGCTCTATGTTGCAACTTTCTGCGATCTCTTTTTGCATGGATCCAGCATTATCGGACAAGAAATGAAGAATTTTTGGTTGAGCACTGCTCAATCCTAGTGTAGCGAACCGGTTTGTTGTGGCTCGCCAGTGACTGCGGAAAACTTTTCCTAAAGCAACGTGTAAATCTTTGTGTTTCATGGTCCATCCTCTCCTTCTCTCTCTATAGGGTAGTTAGATATTTCATTATAGAACAAAGGTGAACGTTTGTCAAGAAATGCAGCGAAAAGTTCGTGTTATTGTCCGTGAAAGTCCTAACAATCTACACTTGACACGAGAACATAGCGGAGTATACAATGAAAGAATAGAAAACCATCGGAGGTTGTTTGGATGAATATTGAACAATACCAATCTTATTATCGCAGCTTTGCCGATTATCGGGTCGATAAATTGAAGCTTTTACAGGAATCGGGGGTGCAGGTGTATCCCGAACGTTTTCCAGTATCCCATACATTGAAAGAGGCCTTTGATCTACCGGACGGCACTTCAAACGTCAGACTGGCTGGGCGAGTCATTTCAGTGCGAAAAATGGGTAAGATCACCTTTGCTCACCTTCAAGATGTTCAAGGCAAACTGCAGTTTGTGTTAAAAAAGAACACCTTGGAAGATCAATATGATTTCTTCCATAAAACCGTGGATATCGGCGACTTCTTAGGAGTAGAAGGCGAAATGTTCACGACCAACAGCGGTGAACGGTCTTTGCAGGTCGCCCAGTATACCTTTTTGGGGAAAGCCTTACGAGAAATGCCGGAAAAATGGCACGGACTGGCAGACCAAGAGTTGCGATATCGGCAGCGTTATCTGGATTTGATTTCCAACCAAGAAAGCAAAAATGTTTTTCTGATGCGTTCCAAAATGCTTAGCACCATTCGTCGTTTCTTAGAAACACGTGGCTTTTTAGAAGTGGAAACGCCGATTCTAACCAATAAAGCCTCGGGAGCCTTGGCAACGCCTTTCTTGACGCATCATAAAGCACTCGATATCGATGTCTACTTGCGCATTGCACCGGAGACCTATTTGAAGCGTCTGATCGTTGGCGGATTCCAACATGTCTTCGAAGTCTCGCGTTGTTTCCGCAATGAAGGCATCAGTCCGGTACATTTACAGGACTTTACCATGATTGAAGGGTATAGTGCCTACTTTAATTATCAAGATAATATGGAAATGTTGCGTGCCATGATCTTGACCATTTTACAGGAATTGTTCGGTTCTACGACGCTGACGATCGGTGACAAGGAAATCGACTTCGCTCAAGATTGGCCGGTCGTATCCTTCCGAGAACTGATTCTCAAGGACACCGGTATCGATATCGATGATCATTCGGACGGACCATCTCTACTCAAGGCCATCCGTAGCAAGGGTATCCGCTTAGAACATGAGAGTTTAGAGAGTTTGGGCAAGGGCAACCTCATTGACCAACTCTACAAGAAAGTCAGTCGTCCCTTCATGATTTCACCGGTCTTTCTGACATGTCATCCCATTGACTTATCTCCCTTGGCACGACGCAACGATACCGATGAGCAAATCACCGACCGTTTCCAATTGGTAGTCAACGGGGCTGAGATCATCAATGCCTATTCTGAATTGGTCGACCCGGTGGATCAACGCATTCGCTTAGAATCTCAGTCGGAATTACGAAGCCGCGGAGATGCAGAAGCCATGCCTTTGGATGAGGATTATCTAAAAGCCATGGAATACGGAATGCCACCGATTTCAGGGTGGGGCATGGGTATCGACCGCTTATTGCAAGTGTTACTCAATTTAGAAAACATACGGGACGGAGTCCTGTTCCCGCTGATGCGGCCTTTGGAGGATGAACAACAGTCTTAAGCATGAAGGAGGTGAAAGCAAAATGCGATTTCTGGGACGCATCACAGATCGGCAAGTCACCGGCGAAGATTTAGGATTGGTCCAACGGATATCACGCTTCGGTGCTCGCGGGGTGATTATCAACGATCAAGGGAAAATTGCTTTAATGTATTTAAGCAAGATGCGAATTTATAAATTGCCCGGCGGGGGAATGCTCTATGGTGAAACAAAAGAAGACGCCTTTATCCGTGAGGTCCGGGAGGAAACCGGATTCCCGGTAGAGATCTTGACCGAACTGGGTAGTATTGAAGAACATAAAGCCAGAAATCACTATTTGCAACACTCCTATTGTTTTGTGGCCCGAGTCAGTGGTCCTTCGGTAGGTAGCGATTTAAGCGCGAATGAGCGCCGATTAGGCTTTCAACTGCGGTGGTTCACACCCAAGCAAGCCAGTTTCCGTATGCAGAAGAATCAATGCCTAGATTACACCATGAAGTATATTTTATTACGCGACCGCATTATTTTGCGAGAGGGTCTTCTTTGGCTCAAAAGAAATCAAGTAGCAGAAGAAAAGCAGGAATGAACAAGCGTAGAATCGAACTAAAAAGGCGCTGCCGATTTAGAATTGTAGAGTGGGGGAGGAAACAGCCATGTTTGGTTTTGGTATGGATGTCGGGATTGATTTAGGGACAGCCAGTGTTCTGGTTTCCATTAAAAATAAAGGGATTGTCTTAAACGAACCTTCTGTTGTCGCAGTCGATCGTGATACCGGAAAGCCCTTGGCGATTGGTGAAGAAGCGCGTCAGATGATTGGACGCACCCCGGGGAACATTATTGCCGTTCGACCGATGCGTGAAGGGGTCATTGCCGATTACGATGTGACCCAACAAATGTTACAACACTTTATTCGCAAAGTCTGTGGCAATAATCGCTTTTTCGGACCCAGACTCATGATCGGGGTTCCTTCGGGAATCACCACCGTGGAACAACGGGCCGTATTGGAAGCCGCCAATGAAGCCGGTGCACGTCAAACCTTTTTAATCGAAGAACCCTTAGCTGCCGCTTTGGGGGCCGGAATCGATGTTGCCAAACCCAACGGCGCCATTGTGGTTGATATTGGTGGTGGCACGACCGACGTAGCTGTGATCTCTTTGGGTGGGATCGTGGTTTCCGAGGCCGCTCGTGTGGCCGGGGACAAATTAGATGAATCCATCATTCGCTTTATGCGCAATGAATATCGTCTTCTCATCGGTGAACGCACCGCGGAAGATATTAAGATCCAAGCCGGAACTGCCTTCCCGGGTTCGCGGGAAGTCTACTTAGAAGTACGCGGTCGCGATTTAGTGACCGGCTTACCAAAGAATGTGACTATTACCTCGCACCAGGCTATGACTGCCATGCAAGAAACCATCGATAGCATTGTTAGTTTGGTAAAAACGGTTTTAGAGAGAACCCCTCCGGAACTGGCAGCCGATATCATGGACAGAGGCATTATCATGACCGGTGGCGGAGCCCTCATCGATGGC
>CAZAFY010000141.1:1724-4217 GCA_964484445.1 uncultured Eubacteriales bacterium | reverse complement strand
CATTTTTCCTGATAAAAAGACTCAATTTTCAAATTTTCAAATTGCAATATTTGGGGTTCACGACTCCCGACTTCGCATAAAGCAAAACGCATCTGATGTTCTTGAAGATCGATGTTCCAAATAGTTTTGGCTCTCCATAATGAGTTCATAGGTTCTCTCTTTTCTGCTGATTGTGAGTTTACTGAAGGTTGCGTAAATAAAAAAACCGTTGGATTTTTGATGCTTGCGTTGCTTTCCCTCGCAAAATTACTTCAATTACGTTTTTCTGAAGCGAATTAACCCACAAAAAATCCAAGTCTCCGACTTCAACCGCCAGTTGTATGGTACCCGGTGAAGAGGTTCCTTGGATGCTTTCATAAAGAACGCCGGTATAACGTTCTAAATAGAAGCGATAAATGTGTGTCAAGTTCGATTCGTCTTTAACGTAAAATACAGCTTGTTTTGGGACAACGAGTGTGGCAGGTTTGATTTCTGCAGCATAGGCAAGATAAGCAACTTCCTTGATACAATCCATTGCAGTATTCATTTGCATGATTTGCTCACAGAGTTCGCTGTCCGATCCATAATCTTCCGATACTGTATGCTGAATTCCCGTATAGCAAGAAATCAGCAGGGTAAGAAGAGCGAGCGAAAGGATGAATTCAAGGAGTGACAACCCCCTCTTTTTGGTTATAAACAACGTCGATATCGCTTTCATAATAGCTACCATTTCTATTCTGCCAAAGCAGTGTCAGGCGGATTTGCATCGGGGCGGCTTTTTCTGAATAATTGAGGTACTGCCATCTTCTCAGGTAATTGATATCAAGATAAAAGTACTCGTCTTCAACTTGACCGGTGGATTCCAGGTTTTGGATGAGCTCTAAACATCCGCCGCTATAAAGAAGCTCCAGACTATTATGGATCGCATCGGTGGATTTTTCTTGTTGCTGCGTATAGCGTGCTGCAGAGAGATTCTCCATTGAAAGATATAGTATCGGCAGCGCGACAGCTAGAAAGATTGCCAGTGAGAGTACGATTTCCAAAAGTACGATCCCCTTTTTCAAAACAGCGTTCTCCTTACTCTCCAACAGCCCGTAGCGGTAAAAAACGATATTCGGTGCGAGCCAGAATCAGTTGTGGACTGGGTCGGTAGTTTGCAGGAAGGATCAGATCTTTATGATTCTGGATCCAATCTAAAAGTGTCTGAGAAGGTTCCATAATGAGAGTTGCTTGTGAAATCTTTAGATTTGCACAAAATAGCAAACCCGAACAAAGAACGGTTTGATCGGATCTCGCTACAATTTCAAGGTTGCCGGTGGTAATGATTGAAGGAAGTTCTACAATAGCATCATCTTCTCTTATGTCGAATCGAATGGATTCTTGCGTAAGATAGATATGATCACGCAATAGGTCAGAAGCACTTGTACTCACATCAATGGAACGATCGATCACAAAATTATCACTTTCAAAGCTAGGTTCACTTTGAGAAAAGAGGTCCCATGCCTTGATCTCTTCGATTACGAGATTTGTTGGAAGCTGTTCCTGTTGGTGATGTAAAAGGAATTTTAAGCGAACACCGCTAAAGGTCTTCATCTGCTTCCACGGTGAGAAGACAAAGATCCCACGAGATAAAGCAGTTTGATTCAATTGCAAGACTCCATTACCACTCAGCTGTTGTGTTATCAGCAATAAGGGAAAGTCGGCGGGTGATTGAAAGGCTTGATAGCGGCTTTGCAAAAGTGAATAACTCTTCTTGTATCTGCCGATCCCTTGAACACACAACTCATGTTCGGGGAGTTGCCAGAGATAACGACTCACCCCATCATTCAAAGGAACAGAACTTGCAAAGGATACCTCTAGCCTTCCTTGCTCTACAAATTGTTTCTGTATTTCAAATTCGGCCATTTCATGTGCAGATTGAGCGTTAAAAAAAGAAATAACTTCATCTCTATGGTGACTACTCACCCAGTAACGTAGGTTGCGGTCCAATGTAATTCCGGACAATACTACCAATAAGAATGCTAAGGTCAAGATTGTGAGAACGAGTGCACTTCCCTGCTTTCTGCAAATGCCCCTAAGATATTTCACTTTGCTTTTGGCCAAGCTCGCCATAAAGCTACTCCGAAAAAAGCAAGCGATACAAGCAAACTACTAACTACGAGCTGGAGAACACCGGTAGATAACCACCAACAAAGGCTCCAGGAAAAAAGCATTCCAACCTCAAGCCAGAGATATCGGAATGGAATCTTCACCCCACAATAACGGCAGTGTCCACGCAGAAAAAGCCAACTTACAATGGGGATCAAGTCAAGGGCTTTCAAAACATGTCCACAAGAAAAGCAGTGCGAACGTCCCCCTAAGGATTCTTTCCTTGGCAGACGCCAAACCAACATGTTCATAAAGGAACCCAAGACAACACTCAAGATTAGATAAAAAGGTAAAAAAGGCGTAAGTTCGTTTAGATTCATTCGGGTATGATCACTTCCTTTTTAGGTGCTGAATTGTTAGTGGAAT
>CAZAFY010000141.1:0-1624 GCA_964484445.1 uncultured Eubacteriales bacterium | reverse complement strand
ACCAATGTAAATCCCTGTTTGCGTGTTTTCTTCTTCATTCTATATTCTTCCTTCTTTCGTTAAAGCATTTGATATCCTTGCCATTGATCCATCATGGGCAGTAACACAGCATAGGCTAAAAATCCGACCATGAGAGAAATAAAAACGATCAATCCTGGTTCGATCATCCGTTGCCAAGACTGGATCTGACTGTTGACTTCCAATTCGTAAAGCGTGGCTAGATCATTCATGGTTTCTTGTAATCGATTTCCTGTTTCACCGATTTGTATCATTCGGATAAACCCTGCTGGCCAAAAGTCAATATTTCTCATCGCTGATGAAAAGCTTTTTCCCTCTTCCATCTCTCGAGAAACCTCTGTTAGACACTGTTGGAGAAAGAGAGTTCCTACCTGTTCAGTAGCAACAGGTAAAGCGGAATTAATTTCTAAGCCGTGAGTAAGCAGAAATGAAAAGGTATAACAAAATCGAGTGAGTTCTTGTTTGACTAGAAATGGGCCAAGTTTGGGGATTTTCAATAAAAAGTGGGACCAACGGACTTGAACTTTCGGAACGGCTAAGATCATAGGTAATAGAAGCCTGAATACGAGGAATAGACTGATCAGGTAAAAAAGAATCCATGTTCGATTTTGATAACAATGCAATAAGAGTTGAGTTGATCTAGGTAGTGTCTGATTGTTGACGTAGAGAGACATAAAATTCGGCACAATGAACGTCATTAAAAAATAGCAGACGACTCCGGTCACAAGTAGCAATAAACAGGGGTAAAGCATAGCCTGGTTACGCTGTTGACGCCAAAGATGCTCTTTTTGATAAAACCCTGACAGATCTCGAAAGATCGTTTCCCACTCTCCACTACATTCTCCTGCACTTACAGATTGAATAAAGAATTTCGGAAGCACTTGCCGCCAACGCTCAAGACTTTCGGAGAATCGAAAACCGGCGTTGATGGAATGAACGATCTCTCTAAAAAATAAAGTATGACTGGGGTTTTTGCTCTCTTCGATCATCATAAGTAAAACATCACTGATTGGAATTCCGCTTTGTAATAGAAAGCTCAATTGTTTACATGACAACGCCAATTCCTGACGCGTAAAGAGTGAATTCTTTTTAAAAATCGAAAACGGTGATTCCCACCAACCAACTTCTTCGACATGGAGGATCATTGGATATTGATAGGATAAATCTCGTAAGACTTCCTCTCGATGCAGTGCATATAGACTTCCGCTCTGTTTTGAGCCATGCGTATTCAATGCCAAGAATCGGAACTTCTTCATGGGTATTCCTTTGGTTCGTTACTGGGTAGATATGGAATAATTTCTGAAATGGCTGTTTGGGCCAAAGCGGCTTTCTCAATGCCATCCCAATAAAAGGGTTTCATTCCTTTCTCAATGGCGTGTTTTCGTAATGCTTGTAGTGATGCTTTACTCATGATCAGTTTGTGCATGTCTTCATCCGGTATCAAGAGTTCGAAGATCCCCACTCTTCCCTGTAAGGGTTGAAATTGGCACTTTAAACATCCGTCTCCTACCTGGGCTACTTGGCTGGGCATTTGAAATTTTGGATCAGGCAAATACGTCTTCCAAAAAAGCGGGTTCGTCGGTTCAAGCCTAGCACAAAACGGACA
>CAZAFY010000140.1:0-4232 GCA_964484445.1 uncultured Eubacteriales bacterium | reverse complement strand
TTAGAAGGTTCCGCGAAGTCTCTAAGGAGTCGACTCCTTCTTTGTTCTTGATCGGTGCAAATTCTTTTTCGCGAAGAACCTCAAACGATAAACAATTATCCATGAGACGAATCATATCTAAAACCAACGTTTCGAATTTATATCCGTTATTTTCTTGTGATTGAACCAATTCTCCTTGATCATCTATATGAGGGATCTTCTTCTTAACAATGTGCAAAGGTAAATGATGTTCTAAAATTGCTTCCAGTCGGTCGACTCGAAATAGGTAATTTAAAATCACGCCGAAATTATAGAGTAAGTCACCCTTCTCGTCACGAGCGTGGACCATTTCATCAGTCAGCTCAAAATACTCAACAATGGAGGGCTTTTCGTCTTCTAGGCAAAGCACGCCGACTCGTTCTTCGGGAAAGGCTTTTCGAACGACTTTTGAGGCACTTACGTAATTTCCCAACAATGTCGCTCCCACAAACACAGGATCCGCCATTTTTTGTAAGGGATTGTCGACTGAGAAGATATTGAGCCATTCAACACCCCATTGTTTGAGAGTAGGGAGAAGATTGGCACTTACCAAGGAGGAAAACCAGCCTCCGTTGCCGTTGGGCGAAAGGCTCACTCTCCCCTTTTCTTCAAGATAGATTTTACCGTTAAAGTCTGCTGAAGGGGCCATTTCCTGGATGAAAAAGCGAACATATTCTGGGTTATACCCAAAAAAATCATGCTCATTAAAAAAAGTGATTGTTTCATTGTTGTTCTTCTCGCTGGTCATCACTAAAAGTGGGACCCAAGAGTCGGCCTCTTTGACAACTTCTAACAGGTTCTTGATCAGTTGTTCGAAGAGAAAGAGTTCTTTCGTTTCGCCAAGATCCAGCATTCCCTTAGGGTGTTCAAATCCCAAGCGTGAACCTTGACCCCCCGCTAAGAGGACCGCACCGATTTTTCTTTGACGAATGGCTTCTAATCCGGCTTCCCGATACCTGCTTTCTTGGGATTCGATTTCATCTACGGTTAACGCGCCTAAAGGTGCAATAACACCTTTCTGAATCTCTTGATCTTTGTTCTCGATCAATTCTAAAAGCGTAAAATCGATTGATTCAAGCTGTTGGATCAAATCAAGTTGTTCTTCTTTGGATAATTCATAATAATATTGAATCAAGTGTTCTTGATCATATTGATGAAGTCGTTGCAATAATTCCGACGGAATCATGATTCACACCCCTTGTTGTTTTCTATTCTCATTATAACAAATTTTGCGTGATTTTCCAAGTGCAGATAATGAAAAAACCGCTCCTTTTAGGAACGGTTTTGAAATAGCACTGGCTTAGACCGGTTGCATGATACCGAAGAATACCAACCAAGCTAAGACGGTTTTGGCAGCTAAGCTGAGGATGATATAGACTCTTTCACCATAAAGATAGTCTTTCCATTTACCAATCTTCTTGTATTGAAGGATCATGTTGATCGGGAATAAGTTAAAGAAGACAAAATAGGAACCGAAGATTGCGTAAGCAAACCAGGGAACTCGACTTAAATCGGAATTACCAAAGGTATGCATGACGATGACGACCCAAGGAATGAGTCCTGCCACAGATCCGAATACAAAAGGACTCCATTGAACCTTCTTCGCATTTTGATTCAATTGTTCCATAAGCAAACCGAACAAGTTCATCGTTGCATTGAGGCCGAACATTAAGAGGATCGCTCCGATGTCGTAAATACCAAAAAGCAAACCGATCAAGACGATCATCAAGGAAGAGCTCAGTGCGTATTCATACCAGCGGAAAGGATTCATGCCTTTGCCTAAGTAGCGATTATAGATCTGGTTTCCTGAAGGAATCGAAATAATAAAATGAGCGATTGCCGACAAATAGAGAAAAGCAGCGACCCATAGTGCAAACGGAACTGTGAAAACAGTATTGGTTTCTGTAACCAAGCGGCCCAATGTGGTATTAAAAGTTAGGTAGTTCGAAAAAACAGGGATTTTGAAATTGGAAGCTTTATCATAGGTTGCATACAAGTAGGTCATTCCTAAAGCTTGTATCAGGTGGAAAAAACCCATGATTGTATTGAAGCGGCGTAGACTTTGTAAAGAAGTAGGTTTCATAGTATGCACTCCTTGTTTAATAAGAATGATTCTTATTTGTATTATAGAGGAGAACAATTAAAAAAGCAAGTGCTTTAAATGTGTCTTAGTCACATAATTTTTGTAACCTTTGCTTAGAAGAAGTTCAATAGAGAAAGAGTAACACCGCTGTATAGGATCCAAAACCGCATGCTTTTCTTACCGGTTTGTAGAGAATAGAGAGCAGAAAGACTACCGACCAATAAGACGAAAACCAACCAAGTACTCTGTAACCTTAACGGTGTAATCCCAAAGCGCTGAATGTAGAGATATAGCTTAGAAAAGGCGATCCCGGCAAAAACTATACCTTCCAGAAGTAAAGCGGTCGCCATATGCTTCAATTGCTTGGTGTCCCGCAAAGGCTGTTGGCTACTTAGGGCGAGCACTCCTAACAAAGAAAAGTTCAAGGCCATAATAGCACATAATTCAAAGAATCCCTGGCGTGCATATTGAGCAGCTGTAAAGTCCTCCGGGAGCCTTTGCAGAAAAGCACCAAAAAGATAACTGCCTTGCAAAACAAAAAAGGTTAAATACAGAAGTAAGAAAACACTCAAAATAAGAGTCCACACTTTGTTGGGAATAGTGCGAAGGTGCGAGGATTTAGCACAGATTTGCTCGCGAACAACATCCCATTTTTCTCTGCTTTCATGAGAGATTCCCACGATCAAACCATAAAGATACGCCCCGATTGGCAAACTGATTAGAAAGCGCAAAAGAAATTGGTCAAAGTTTTCAATGCGAAAAAACTCCAAAAGCGATTTCAAAAGGCGATGAAAGGTATCATCAGCCGAGGCTAAAAGAGAACCTGCTGTATATAGTAAGAAAGTCGAAAAGAGAAGCACGAGCGTCACACTGACTTTTGTGGCTAAGCTGCTGCTTTTCTTTAGGGAACCAAAAACCATAAGAAACAAGGTTCGTAGTCGCAAAAAGTAGTTCTTCAGCGGAAAAATCACAAATCCCAAAGCAAGATCCAAAGGAAGAAAAATACTACTCTCTCCAGCGATGACGATTCCGGAACGGGATAATAACCAGTAGACAGCGTAGGCATGGCTGAAAAGAATCGAATATTCTCCCCAGATCGTATTGCGTTCTGTGACGATGCCGAGAATGATCAACCACAGCGAAGCTAACCATATCCAACTCTCAATGCTTGCTTTTTTTCGATGATACACCAGTTCTGTGCTGATACAAAAGCCTAAACTGAAGACAACTAGAATGGTTTTACCTAAGGAAATTGGATTGGTAGCTAAGAACGTATAGAGATAAGCAAAAATGTAGCTTGCAAGGATACCGATCATCGCGAACGGCTGTAATTCGATCTTTTTTGATGGTTCTTCCATTACTGTGGATCCTCCCTGAATTCAAGTAAATCCCCCGGTTGACAATCTAATTCATGACATAAAGCCATTAGGGTAGAAAAACGGATTGCCTTAGCTTTGTTGTTTTTAAGAATTGAGAGATTGGCGGGTGTGATGCCGATTTTCTCTGCCAAATCACCGGCAGAGATCTTTCTCTTGGCCATCATCACATCGATGTTAACGATGATTTCCATGATTCCTCTCCCCCTTTTCTAAACGGTATAATCCAGTTCGTTTTTCATGGCTTCTGCTTCTGCAAATACATTTTTAATGATCCGAATGATCAAACCCACGAAAGCAGCAGCGATTGCAATGATGATCAGCGGTGGATAATAAAGGGTACTGGCCAGGCATAAAATCGATGCCGCAAAGCAAGACCAACCAGCCCGGCGCAAATGTCCGATATTGCTTTGATCAAAGACAATGGATCGTTGCATATTGCGTAAGAGTTGCCATAGAGAAAATAGCAATATCCAGGCAAAAATGCTTCCACTATAAATAGTAGCAAGTAATAGATAACCATCCCTAAGTCCTTCTAAAGGGAGCGAAAAGGCGACAAACCAATCGGCGATCCAAAAAGCGGTAAGATCAACTCCTAAGAGCATGAGTGCAAACAAGAGAATGAATCCTTGCGATAACACGAGGCTACGATTCTGATTCCATTTCATCAAAGAACCCTCCTACAATCAATTGAGATGATTATAGCAGGGTAAAAATCGATTGTCAATATTAATATATCGTTTAACAATAAATAA
>CAZAFY010000139.1:0-4287 GCA_964484445.1 uncultured Eubacteriales bacterium | reverse complement strand
GATTTTCGTCATCCGTCTCAATGCGTTGATAAGGAATCTCTTTCTCACCCAAGAATTCTTGCCATGAAGCAAATTCCTCGGCATCGAGCTCCAGAAAGATCTCCAAAAATCCATCTTCGGAGACGGCAGCGGGTGGAACCAGCATCATGTTCATAGAATCTGTTACGGCTTCTGCTTCCTCTTTGGTCAATGCTCGCATAGAAGTTTCGGGCTCTTTTGGTTGAAGGAGTTCCATGGTTTGAACGGGTTCCGGACGCGAATAATGCATCGTTGCTAAAGCTACGATCAAAACAGAGGCGGCAGCAAAGCTTAAAACCGGTTTCCATTGCAAGAAACTGAACCAGCTTTTCACTTCGCTTTTTCGTGCTATCGGCATTTCCGATTCTAAAGCAGTCATAATAGTCTGGTGTAAATTATTAGGGATTTCTGTTCTTTCCAATTCGGAAAAAGCTTCCCGTGTGTGATTTGACCATTGAAAATCTTCATAACACGAAGGGCATTGCTCTAAATGTTCTTTGATTTCTTTGGGAGTATCTTGTATGTGTCTCAAAGATCTACAGTCCATGGCTACTCCCTCCCTTCTGATTGGTATGACGAAGATACCCCTCAAAAAGTTCCCTTCGCTCGAGAATGATTTTTCGCAATTCAGTTCGAGCTCGGTGTAACCGGGACTTTACGGTCCCCAATTGACAATCCAATAATTCTGCGATTTCCTCGTAACTACGATTTTCAAAATCATATAAAAAGAGGACCTCACGATGATCAGGACGCAATTTCCAAAGAGCTTGTTGCATTAGGTTTTTTAGATCCTCTTTTTCTACGATCTCTTCCGGCCAAGGTGTTGGGTCCATAGGCTCTAGTTCTACTCGATCTTCTTGATCATCATCCCAAGAAAAACTTCTGTTTTTATCATCCCGGTAGCGCTTCCTTAAATAATCATAGGCTACATTGGTTGCTAGCCGGTAAAACCAGGTATTGAAAGAGGACTCTCTGCGAAATCCTGAGAGATTGCGGTACAATTTTAGAAAAATCTCTTGTGTGATTTCTAATGCATCCTCGCGATGACCACATAACCGATATGCATGTAGATAGGCCTTTCGTTCATAAGCATGAATCAAAGATTCGAAGGCTCCCGGTCTCTGTTCGAGCGCTTCGTTGACTAAACGAAGGATATGCTCCTCATTCTCTCCCATAGGACCGGTTCCCCCTTTCTAGTGGCTTTTACTACCGACTCATTTTATCATAGGCTCTTATCTGTCGCAAGAAGTTTCTATAAATTAGGCTAAATTTATCACTTTTGTTGCAATTTGCTCCACAAACGCCTGATCGTGTTCAACAAAAAGCATCGTGGGCTTTGTTGAAATCAATAACTCCTCCAATTGAATGCGGGTGAAAACATCCAGATAATTCAGCGGCTCGTCCCATAAATACAAATGCGCTTCTTCGCAGAGACTGGCAGCCAAGAGAACTTTCTTCTTTTGACCAAAACTATAGTCTTGCATGAGTTTTTCAAACTGGCTTCGTTCGAAACCCATTTTCCTCAAGATGGTTTTCAACAAAGTCTCGTCTACTCCGTGTTCTTCAATAAACGCATTCAAACTACCCTTCAAATAAGTTGGGTCTTGAGGAACAAAAGAAATTTTGAGTTGGCTTCCCCGATAAACATTTCCTTCATATTCGATCTTCTGATCAAGTATCCATTGAAGCAAACTGCTTTTACCGCTACCATTCGGTCCGGTAATCGCAACTCGCTCCTCTCGAGCAATCGAAAATCGCAGATCTTCACACACGAGTTTCTCCCCGTATTTCAAGCTTAAGTCACTGACCTCCAATAGAATTTCTTTAGGATAGTTGAGCGTGTGGATTTTCAACGGCTCATTTATCTCAAGATCCTTTAGTAGTGCTTCTTTATCTTTTACCGATCGTTCGACACGTTTCTCTGTATTTTTCGTCTTTTTCATCATCTTGGCTGCCTTGTGACCAATATAGCCGCGATCGACTCCTTTTTGACCGAACTTTGTAGATTCAACTTGATCTGACCATTGTGCAGTTCTTCTGGCGGCTTCCTTCATTTTCCGAATTTCTTTACGCAACTTTCGATCTTCTTCTAATTCAAATTGGTCTTTCCACTCCTTATTGCTCCACCAAGAACTAAATGTCCCACGCTGAATATCGATCCCGGATCGATTGATAACCATAACATGGTCGATGCACTGGTCCAAAAAGGTTCGGTCATGTGAAACCACAATAAAGCCTTGCTTTTTTTGCAAGTATTGAGCAACTAAATTTCGACCATGTACATCTAAATGATTGGTGGGTTCGTCGATCAACATGAATGCGTCTTGATTGATAAAAAGTGCTGCCAAGAGGACTTTTGTCTTCTCCCCTGAACTCAGCGTTTCAAAGTTTTGTTCTAAGAGCTCAGAGGACAAGTTGAGCAATGCAAACTCCTTAAGCCACTGCCATTCCTCACTCTGCACTGCTACTTCTTTGATGATTTCCGAAGTCTTTCTGTTGCCTTCACTGACTGCATAGGGAAAATAACGGAAAACACAGGGAGTTAAAATTTTCCCTTGAAAGGGAAGTTCACCTAGAAGCAACCGCAATAAAGTCGTTTTCCCTCTTCCGTTTCTACCTACTAATCCCAACTTCTAGGTTGAATCCAGTTCCACGGATAAATTTTCAAAAATATTCTCATAACTGCCTTCATAAGCAAAGGTCAAATTCTGAATTACTATTTGCGACATGCTTTATCACCTCACTTAAAGCGTACTCTGTAATCAAACTCTATTCAAGCATGTTTCTATGATAAGAAGGATGCATTAAACCTGTAGGCGGGTAGAATTCATCATGGGAATAAATAAACCCCAATTTACTCAATACTTTTGCTGAAGCTTGATTCTTAGGATGATGCCCGGCAAAAAGGTGCTTGGCTAATCGATGGTGTCGACAATACGCGATTACTCGTTCTGAAGCTTCAAACGCCAAACCTGTTCCCCAAACATGAGGTAAAAAATGAGCACCGATTTCCAACGTAAAGGGTTCCTTCTCGTATGGATGTAACCCGCAACAACCAACGAATTCATTACTTTCTTTCAGAAAGACAGGCCAATATTGTACCCCGTACTGACTTTGAAAGGCCCGTTCTTTATCAAATCTCATTCTTATTTCTTCCGGATTCATCTGCCCTTTGGCATGGATCAATCTTGTCACTTGCGCGTTGCCCCAAAGTTTCAAAGCATTTGAATAGTCTTCTTCTCTCCAAAATCCAAATCCAAGCCGCTTTGATTCCATAAAATAGCAATGATCATGACACATTATCTTTCCCTCCGTCATATTTTAAGAAACGATGACTGAGTTCTTCTATTTGTTCTAAAGCCTTCTCATCATCCCAAGCTGGAAGTTGATCTGTTTTCAATGAAAGCACTTCTCCGATACGCGTGGCATTCATGTGCGTCAAAACCATATCAATGGTTTTTAGTGTTTGTTTTGTGCCACCACTTCCACCGCCACACAATAAGATCCCAGCTTTTTTTGCAGGCATCTCTATTGGTTCATTCCGAAATTTTTGTCCGGTAAAATAGGTTTGCAAGCGTGAAAAAAGCGACATCATGGGTCCGGTCGGTTGGGCAAAGTATATTGGCGAAGCGATGATGATTTGATTACAGGTATTTAATGCCCGATAAACCAAATCCATCTCATCATGAATACTACACCCCGGTTGATGCCAACAATAACGGCAGTCAGTACACGCATGAATATTGGCATCATACGCCGATATGATTTCAAAGCTACCCGGCATTTTCTCCATGATCCTGTCCAGCAAAAACCGAGTATTTCCATTGGGTCGTGGCGAACCAAAAAGAACTAAGGTTTGAGCCTGCTTCATGTTATACACCCCTTATTGTAAAAAAGCTGCGCTTTTGGCGCAGCTTTTTCCTATTTTTTTTGTAGGAAAGGCGGAATTGAAAACTCCGCGTTTTGTTTACTTTGAGCCTGACGGAATGCTGCGTTGAGATTTCTGTCATCGTGTAGTTCAGGCTTTTTGTTTGGATCAAAATAAGGAGCTCGTGCTTTTTGATCAAATCCCGTTGCTACAACAGCTAAACGCACTTGATCTTTTAACTTTTCGTCGATTGAAGTTCCCCAAATAATTTGAGCATCGGGGTCCACGGCTTGGGTAATGATATCGGCTGCCTCTGTGGTTTCAAACAAGGTCAGATCCGGTCCTCCGGCAATATTCAATAATACTCCTCGGGCTCCGTCGATAGAGGTTTCTAACAATGG
>CAZAFY010000138.1:0-4342 GCA_964484445.1 uncultured Eubacteriales bacterium | reverse complement strand
GGATACAAACATTATGAGATTTCAAATTACTGTCAACCCGGTTTTGAATGTCGTCATAATTTGATCTATTGGCAGAATCGAGAATACTTAGGGTTAGGATTAGCGGCGTACTCTTATTTGAATCAGCATCGCTTTTCTCATACTGCAGATTTGAAGCAGTACTTAAAACATTGGCAAATTCACCATACACCGCTGGTCAGCGAAGACGAAGTTTGCACACCGGAAATCGAACGAACCGAAACCATCCTCATGGGACTGCGTTTACTAGAAGGGATTTCGTATCGAGAAATGGATCAGCGCTTTCACATCGATTTTCGTAAAGCATACGAAGAGGCGATTACGTCCAATCTCAACAATGGATGGCTGGAAGAAACCTTGGACGGGAGGCTGCGTCTGACTCCAACAGGTGTGCCGCTCAGCAATCAGGTTTTGATTAAATTCCTGAAAGAAGAGTGACTTTGACCTTTCCTGACTTTTTTTGATCTAACCCCTTGACAAATCCGACAAAAGGGTGTATCTTTTCATTGTTAGCACTCAACGTCTTCGAGTGCTAAATGAATCGACCACTATGGAAAGGCAGGGGACGTTGTATGGAATTAGATGCACGAAAACAAAGGATCTTACAGGCGATTGTGCGGGATTACATTCTCACAGCAGAACCTGTGGGTTCCCGGACGATTTCCCGAAGATACTTAAGCGATGTCAGTGCGGCGACCATTCGCAATGAAATGGCCGACTTAGAAGAAATGGGCTTCTTACAGCAACCTCATACTTCAGCCGGACGAATTCCTTCTGAAACGGGGTATCGTTTCTATGTAGATCACTTGTTGGATGAGACGTTTTTATCAGTTCAAGAGCGTTTGGCAGTACGTCAGATTTATCAACAGCAAGCACAGGTTTTAGAAAGTGTGATTCAACAAGCCGCTCACTTATTGGCTTCGTTGACCGATTATATGGCCATGGCTTCCGGGCCACAACCACAAACCAGTAAGTTAAAAAAACTGCAAATGATTGAAATCTCGGAGGGGAAAGCCTTAGCGGTGGTCGTAGCCGAAAATGGCTTAGTAGCAAACCGCATGATCTCGGTCCCGCTCTCTATGGGACAAGATGATTTAGATCGGATTTCCGATTTTGTCAATCGCAAGTTTCATAATGTGACTTGGAGTCAAATGTTACAGTCCGGGTTGAATACAGTTCGCAATGAAGTTGGACAACGGATTGAACAATTCGACCAAGTCATCGATTTGATCCAACAAGTCCTGTTAGGTGAAAAAAACAGCGACTTATATTTAGGCGGTACAGCACGCATGTTGGGTCAACCGGAATTTCAAGATGTGAATCAAGTGCGTAGCATTCTACAATTGCTGGATCATCGTGAGACCATGCGAACCCTCGTAGGCGAGCGCGACCATCACGACAAAGTGCAAGTGACCATTGGTTCTGAAAACCAAGTACAAGAAGTTGAAAATTGCAGTTTGGTAACCGCGATTTATAAATGGAATGGTAACCCAGTGGGCTGGATCGGTGTTCTGGGACCCACACGCATGGATTATGCAAGGGCAGTAGTTGCTGTTCGAGAGGTCAGTAACCTCTTAACCGATATTTTCACTAAAAGCTAAAGGAGAATCAACCTATGGCCAACAATACACCTGCTCGAGACGGCGAAGAGCGTGCGTCTGCTTTGACCAATAATGCGGCTGCGATTCGCGCTATCGCTTCGGCGGTAGAGGGGACGATCGGCCCCAAGGGCCTCGACACGATGCTGGTTGATCGATACGGAGACGTGCTGATCACCAATGCCGGAGTCACCATTTTGGAAAAAATGGATGTCAGCCATCCGGCTGCACGGCTATTGATTAATGTAGCCAAAGCCCAACAAGAAGAAATCGGAGATGGCACCACCACAGCAACGATCATGGCCAGTACTCTGATCAATCAAGGAGCCGAGCAAGTGCAACGTGGAGTACCCATTGCACGAGTGATTGAAGGAGTCCGTTTTGGCGTCAGTCATGCAATAACCTCCATGATGCGACACAGTCGGCCTCTGACTACCATGGATCGGACCTTGTTGAAGCAAGTTGCTTTAGTAGCCGGGCGTGAGCACGACGATATTGCCGATTTGGCAGTGGAAGCTGCCATTTTAATGGGTAGAGAAAAGCTGTCAGATCCAGCCTTCAAATTGGCACATATGATTCTAGCAAAAGAGGGTGCTCAGAACGAAGTTCTTTTCGGTGTCATCATTGAAAAAGAGCCCTTAAATAAAGATATGCCTCGTCAAATCGACAATGTTAAGGTTCTGCTTTTTGATGATGCATTAGAACCGGAAGAGATCGATGAAGAGGCCTTGGCAACAGAAAGTGGCTTCGCTCGTTATATGGCGTTGCAAAACGAATTCCGTGAAGCCGTTGAAAAAATCATTCAATTAGATGTAAATCTAATCTTAACCGATAAAGGGATTCATGCCCTGGCAGAAGAGGCCTTTACCGATGCCGGCATTATGGTTTTGACCCGAGTTCCTGCTAAAACCGTAAGGCAAGTTGCAGAACACACTGGGGCGAAACGAATCAAACGCTCTGCTTTACGACGTAGCGTGAGCGAATTAGAGACCGTGGTCGGGCGTGCAACCAAGGTTCAGCATGATGAGAGATTGGGTCATGTGCGGGTGCTCGGTGGCATCGGCAAAGCCATAGCGACGATTTTAGTTGGTGCTTCAACCGCTGAAGTTGTTGGAGAACGCGAACGCATCGCCAAAGATGCGGCATCCTCTGTTCAAGCAGCGGTCAGAGGTGGAATCGTCCCCGGCGGGGGTGCTATTGAGATCGCTGCAGCGCGTGACATTATGAAGTTGCGTGATCAGCTGAAAGGCATGTCTGCTTATGGATTAGATTGCGTCGTGGAAGCTTTAAAGCAGCCCTTAGCACAAATCATTGAAAACGCTGGCTTTAACCCGCTGGAAAAAGTTGAAGAAACTTTAGCAGCACAAGCCAATGAAAACAACGATTGTTTGACCATCGATTGTGATACCGGGCTAGTGACCGATCTTTTTGAACAGGGTATTATAGATCCAACTTTAGTAAAATTACATGCCTTAAAGGCAGCGGGCGAGGTGGCTGAAGCCATCTTACGCATTGACACGATCATCAAGAAGCGGGATCAAGAACCGCAGTTAGGACAGGGTCTTGCGTGATGAAGCCCTTTACGTCCAAAGTCAGAAAGGAATGGCAAAAAATGTTTCAAGGGAAAGACGAGAAAGTAAATCAAGAGAATATTCCTTCCGGAGGAGTCGCTGAGACCGAGGAAGTGTTGGAAGCAGAAACCATTGTTGAACCAAAAACGGTTGAAGTAACTGCGGAGATGTTTCAGAAGATCACCGAGAGCATGGAGCGCGTTAAAGAGGCGGAAGCCCGAGCAATGCGACTGCAAGCGGATTTCGATAATTTCCGTAAGCGTACTCAGCGCGAAAAAGAAGAGCTCAGTCATTATGCTTCGCAAAAAATCATTACAGCGTTGCTTCCGATTTTAGATGATTTTGACCGAGCGATGCAAGCTGCTCAAGGACAGTCGGAGTTACACGAAAGTTATTGGACCGGGCTGGAAATGGTGTATCGTCAGTTACGAACCGTACTTGAAAAAGAAGGACTCGAAGAAATTCCGGCGTTGGGACAACCTTTTGATCCCAATATCCATGAAGCTGTTATGACCTGTCCGGCTACCGATGAAATTGAAGATAATACTGTAGCCCAAGTACTTCGCAAAGGCTACAAAATGAAAGATAAAGTGATCCGTGCCGCTATGGTACAGGTTGCCCATAAATAATCAAACAAATGAAAAAGAAATAATGAATTAGGAGTGTATGAAATGAGCAAAATTATTGGAATCGACTTAGGAACCACCAATTCTGTGGTTGCCGTTATGGAAGGTGGACAAGCCACCGTTATTCTGAATGCCGAAGGAAGCCGCTTAACCCCCTCTGTTGTTGCCTTCCGTGGTGACGAGCGTATGGTAGGACAAATTGCTAAACGTCAATCAGTCAGCAACCCCGACAATACAATCTCTTCCATTAAACGTGAAATGGGTACCAATCATAAAGTAAAAATCGATAACAAAACCTATACCCCTCAAGAGATCTCTGCCATGATTCTGCGCAAATTGAAAGAAGACGCTGAAGCGTATTTGGGTGAGAAGGTTGACAAAGCGGTCATCACTGTTCCGGCTTACTTTAATGACTCTCAGCGTCAAGCAACCAAAGATGCCGGTTCCATTGCCGGTTTAGAAGTCTTGCGAATTATCAACGAACCGACTGCTGCTGCACTGGCCTACGGAATGGACAAAGAGGACGACC
>CAZAFY010000137.1:0-4392 GCA_964484445.1 uncultured Eubacteriales bacterium | reverse complement strand
CCCGTAATAGTATTCTAATGGCAAAGCTGATTGCAGCGGCAATCTACTTGACTGGATTCAGTCTCTTGAATTTCGTTTTTTCCCATATCGCACTACCGATTTATCAATTGGAAAATACGATCGCCATGCCTATTTTGCTGTTCAGTCTTGCAAATTTCACGGTTGGCCTGCTCTTCTTATCGCTCTCGACCTTGCTTTCTACTTTGTTTGTCCGAGCAGAAACTGGCATGAAAGCCGGAAACTATGCATTCTTCGTGTTCTATGGGCTTTCTATTCTGTTCGATATGCTCGAGAATCCGGAGCGAATTCAAATCATTTCTCCCATGCGTTATTTCACAGCCATTGAGTTACTCCATAACCGATTTTCTTTCGCTTTTTTGATCATCGCTTTAGCTGCCAGTCTACTGGCTTTACAATTTGCGTTTTCAGAATTCCGCAAAAGGGACTTAACTGCTGTGTAGATTTTGACTTTCAAACGATTTGATCTGCCCACTCCACGAAATAATGCTTTTCTGGAGTAGGCAGATTTATTGTATTCCTATGTTACTTTTCTTGCGAGTATGATGGTACAAAACGCTATTTAGCTCTTACTATTACCACATTTTCAAGATTTTCATTGCACAACCAAAATTTTCCATTGCCTAAATAAACACATTTTATGCCATAAATCACTCGAATCTGTAATACTTCTATGTGCTAATTGTTATCGTTTGTGACCATTCGTAATTTTTTTCTGTAATTAATGCAAAATATCTTGTATTTGAGTGGGAAATTGTATATAATGGGATTATTTGGTGGAATAGGAGATGATGCATCTGATTCTAACCATTTTGATCGCTGTTCTACTCGCCAAATGGAGAAAGTATGACCTTAAGCCGATCTTCCGTTCTTGGACAATTTACCCGGTTCTTTTGGTGCAAGGCGTAATCTTGATCTTTCAAGCCAGCATTTTTATGGGCTCTCATGAATTTATTCCCTTTGCGCCTCACGTGACCAGCATGGTGATTCTATCGTTCCTCTTCTCCATCTTTGCTTATCAATTGTATCTCCCAGCTGTTTTAGGTTCTCTATGTGTCTTTGTGGGTACCTTACTTAATAAATTTGTCATGGCTCAGAATGGCGGACGCATGCCGGTTTTTCCCACATTATCGTATTTGACAGGGTATGCTACCCCAACTTCCTTTGCTTATGACGACGGTATTCATGTTTTAGGCAGTGCTGCCACCCAATGGAAGTGGTTGACCGATTATATAGATGTTGGCTACAGCGTGCTCAGCCCAGGGGACTTATTCATACACGCTTTTAGTGTGATTCTACTATATGCAACCATTAAAGCAGCCAACCAGAAATATAATGAAACCAACAAAGGATGATGTGACCATGGACGGAATCTCCATTAGCTTAACGCAGCTTCTCATGAAAGGTGTGCCGGAAGGTTTATTGATGACCTTGGCTTTTCATCTATTTACGAATACAAAAATAGATAAAGTGAAATTTTTTACACTTGCTTTCACCAATATTTTCATGACTTACCTAATCAGGTTTCTGCCAATTACAATGGGTGTCAACACGATTTTATCGCTCTTGGCATTGATTGTTTTGTTTCAGATTACATATCGTTCTCAGCTTGATGTTGTAGTTCGTTCCATTGTAACTGCCGTAGTGGTAATGACCATGATTATCATCGCTGAAACCTTAAATTACCTACTTCTGTTTGCTTGGTTTGGGACCGAACAGGCAGAAGGAATTTTGAGTAATAGTTCCGAAGTTGTGAAGAACGCCGCAGCAATTCCTTCAACCTTAATGTTAGTCGTAATGATTTTTTCAGCCTATTGGTTGATGAAAAAAATTGAGAATAGGAAGTCCGCACATGGAACGACTCAGCAAAAGAATAGCCGCTGATATCTCTCAAAGCTTAGGCAAGAACCAAAGCGAGGAAGAAGTCATAGCTTATGGACTATTAGGAATTTTGCAGTTGATTTCGAATATTGCACTGACTTTATTGTTCGGTTGGTTTTTCGGAGTCCCTTTTCAAGCCTTGTTGCTCAGTTTTTCGGTCAGCATGCTACGCCGATTTAGCGGCGGAGCACATGCAGAAACCCTCAATCTTTGCACCTTGGTAGGTTTACTTTACAGTATATTTTTCTCCAAACTTGCGGTTAGTCTGTCCTATTCCGATCTAAGCGTTGCGATTCTATTTGGATTCAGCGCCTTGGTTATGCTGGCAGCTTGGTATGTGGTTTGGGCTCGTGCCCCAGTCGATTCCCCCAAAAAACCCATTCGTAGTCTTGAGAAAAGGCAGCGGATGCGTAAAGGGAGTTTTCAAGTATTGATTTTTCTCACTCTCGTTGTTATTGCTTTGTTTATTATAGGTTGCAACTATAAGGCTGCATGGTCTTATGGCTTTAGCGTTGTCTTTGGAGTATTATGGCAAACGTTTAGTTTGACAATACCAGGGGCAAGGTTACTCAGCAACCTTGATAAAATTTCACGAATAAAGGAGGTGAAACAAGAATGAAAAAATTCTACGGTGTCGTTGCTGCTATTTCTACTATTATGGCTGCAATGCTAGCAACCTCTGCGTGCTGGTGGTTCTTTTATCAGCCGGAAGAGCCGGCCGCTCTGAAAGACGAGTAAGAAAAATCGCATAGAAGGCAAATAACCTTCTATGCGAATTTTCTTGAAAAGGTGGGAGGATACCCATGTATAATCTCGATAAAGACAAGAGAACATTAATTGATCAGATCTTGCAAATTGTTAAGATCGCTTCTTTAGCATTCCCTGCAATCGCTTTTTTTCAGTATTATTCTAAAAGCCATCCTTCTTCTGTGTTCTTTACACACAGCTTTTTATTGGCTAGTGCATTATTGTTGATGTTATCGATTTACTCTATTCTTTATTGGGTTCAACAACGAATGGACGATAACTCAAAAATAAAACCTTGGGTCAATCCCATTGTATCTTTATTGATTGCCTTCGCTTCGGTAATGTTGACCGGCGCTCATCTCAGCAGTTATAAATACCTCTTCCTTTTAGCGATTGTATCTTGTAGTGTAGAGAATGAGCCAAAGGTGAGTTTAACCGTTTCCGGAATTTCTGCAATCATTATTCTGGGCATTGATTTGATTTTTGCTCCAACCGGAGTAGTAAACCCCTATTTTGAAAGTGACCTAATTCTGGTCAGTATCTTTTTGATTATCGCCTGGACCATTGGCTTTTATGTGAACCTTGAACGGCAGCATATTATAGGCTTAAAGGAAATGATCAAGACGGACAGTCTGACCGGTTTATATAATCATCGCCATTTTTATGACTGCTTAGCAGAGCAGGTGGAAATCAGTGACCAAACCCAGACCGAGCTCTCGCTCATGTATTTGGATATTGACGACTTCAAGTATTACAACGAACTTTACGGACATGTAACTGGGGATGACGTCTTACGCATCATTGCCGAAATGCTTAGAGAAGATATGCCCGATAATGCGATAATATCCCGCTTCGGAGGCGAAGAATTCACGGTTCTCTTGCCGAATACCAGGGTAGAAGAAGCCCTGCGGTATGCTGAGGATATCAGGCAAAAAGTGCATACCTATCCTTTTGAAGGCCGCGAGAACATGCCGGGAGAAGCGTTGACAATCTCGGTTGGTATTACTTCGTATCCGGAAAAAGCCAAGAGCGAAACCGATTTATTGAAATATGCCGATGACGCTTGTTATCGAGCCAAATTTATGCGTAAAAACCGGGTGGAAGCCTACTTCTCCATTTTAGAAGAGTTGCAAAAAGGTGCCGATGATGCAACCAAGGAAATGTTGACTTCAATCAAGACCCTCATTGCAGTTATCAACGCCAAAGATCGCTACACCTTCCGCCATGTTGAACGTGTTGTCTACTTTTGCACACTCCTTGCTGAAAAGCAAAACTTCAGCGAAAAAGATACCCGTGATCTTATTTATGCAGCATACTTGCATGATGTAGGGAAGATCAATGTTCCAGAAGAAATCCTAATGAAACCCGACCGCCTTACTCCCGAAGAATGGGAAATCATGAAAAGTCACCCCCACAATGCTGCCGAAATCGTTCGAAATTTAGATTCACTTCATGAAATTTTGCCTATTATCTTACAACATCATGAGCGTTATGACGGTAGTGGTTATCCCAATCAAATCAAAGGGGATGAAATCACGTTCCTTGCCCGAGTGCTTTCCGTCATCGATAGCTTCGATGCCATGACTTCGGTGAGACCGTATCAAACAAGAAAATCGCTTACCGGTGCAATAGATGAATTACGGCGATGCAGAGGAACCCAATTTGACCCACAAGCGGTTGATATGTTCTTAGATACCATTGGCAATATGGTGATATAATAATAGTAATAATAGGGGACGGTTCTCC
>CAZAFY010000136.1:0-4433 GCA_964484445.1 uncultured Eubacteriales bacterium | reverse complement strand
AAAAATAATCACTGTGATATACTAAGAATAGGAGGTGGGATAATGTTTGAATGGGTAAGAAATAAAAGCCGCGAACCTTATGCAACGCTCTATGAAAGTAATATCACGCTCAATAAAGCCGCTTGTGATTTCGTGTCCGATGCTAATTTTGTCATGCTTGGTATCGCAACCGATTGCAGTGCAATTGCAATGAAAATCACCGAAGACGATGAAGGAGGAATTTCTTCGAGAGAACTCGGTATTTTCAGAATTACAATTTCACGGAGTTATGGCAGAGTCACGAATCGCTTGTTTATGGAGATGATTCGAGATCGCTGCGGAATTCAACTCAGTTATTCGGCCGGAACGCGTTACCCGGTAACGTTTGACAAAGAAAACAAGCAGCTCCTGATTGATTTGAAGAATCCTGAAAGTGGGGAGATGTAACATGATGACCTGGGTTTGGCTTATAGTTATTCTGATCAGCCTCATCGTTGAAGTCTTGACGCAGCAGTTGGTCAGTGTCTGGTTTGCGGCTGCCGCTTTGATTTCATTTGTGGTGGCGCTAAAGAATGGCGCAGTTGCCTTACAATGGACACTGTTCGTAGTTTTCTCTCTCTTGTTTATGTTCCTCATTCGAAAATATGCTAAAACCTGGTTAACACCTACCGTAGAACCAACCAATGTCGACCGCTATTTGGGAAGAGAAGCTCAAGTCGTGCGAGCCCCTGAAAAAAGCGGCCGAGGTGAAGTTAAAATCGATGGCGTGGAATGGACAGCAGTCTGGGAATATCCAGATAACATGGTTGAAGCAGGGGATCCTGTGGAAATTGTGGGAGTGGAAGGCTCTAAACTGATTGTCAGGCCCCGTTAACCTCTAGAAATTGACCCCCTCCTCGGAAATTTGTCAATGTGGAAAGGAGTTCTATTATGACCACTGCGTTAGAAAGTTTACTCACGTTTTTACCTATTTTGATCCTAGGTATCATTCTGCTATTTGTTTTGATCTCCTATATCAAAATCGTACCACAATCTCAAGCCTATGTGGTAGAGCGCTTAGGAACGTATCACACGACACTGGGAACCGGTTTGCATTTTATGGTCCCCATTATTGATCGCATTGCCAATCGAATTTCCCTCAAAGAACAGGTGGCAGATTTTCCGCCACAACCGGTAATCACCAAAGATAACGTCACCATACAAATCGATATGGTCGTCTACTATTTCATTACCGATGCCAAACTGTTCACCTACGGGATCAATCAGCCGATTCTTGCCATAGAGAAAATGACCGCCACCACCTTGCGTAATATCATTGGTGATTTGGAGCTAGATGAATGTCTGACTTCTCGTGACACGATCAACGCTAGAACACGAGTCATTATTGATGAAGCAACCGATCCCTGGGGAATCAAGATCAACCGAGTAGAATTGAAAAATATCCTTCCTCCCAGAGATATTCAAGAAGCCATGGAAAAACAGATGCGTGCTGAACGCGAGAAACGCGAAAAAATCTTACGTGCCGAAGGTGAAAAACGTGCTGCGATCATGAGTGCTGAGGGAGAAAGTGAATCCTTGATCCTTCGTGCCGATGCCCGTAAGTCCGCTGCAATCACCGAGGCAGAAGGTCAAGCTCAAGCAACCTTGCTCATGGCGGAAGCCCAAGCAAGAAGCATTGAGATGATCAGTCAAGCCAACCCGCATCCAGCTTATGTGACCTTAAAAGGGTATGAAGCTTTAGAGAAGTTAGCCAATGGTCAAGCTACCAAGCTGATCATTCCAACCGATCTGCAAAAGATCGCAACCTACACGGCTGCGATCACGGAGACAATGTCTGCCCTTAAAGGCGATGCCTCCACGGTAACGGCACCGGAAGATCTTTGGCGAAAGAATCCCACCAGCAATGAAGCTTAAATCAGATCATTTTTAAGATTATCCCTGCCTTGCAAAAGGCAGGGATTTTTTTATTGGCAAGAAACCGTTCTTGTGCTATGATGAGAACAAGATTTTTGTGTATATAGGGGGAGAAGCTTTTGTCTAAACATATTGCCATGTATCCCGGCACTTTTGATCCTATTACCAATGGACATTTGGATATTATCAAAAGAGCTTGTAAATTATTTGATGAAGTCTATGTTACGATCATGAATCATCCCACCAAGAAAACCCTTTTTGGCTTGGATGAACGAATGGAACTCTTACGATGTGCGATCGGGGAGAATCCCAAAGTTAAGGTGACTCATTATACCGGCTTATCGGTCGATTATTGTCATGATATTGGTGCAAGAACCATTGTGCGTGGACTGCGTGCGATGATGGATTTTGAATATGAGTTTCAAATTGCTGCCGCTAATCAGTATTTAGATGACGATATTGAAATGTGTTTTTTGATGACCAAACAAAATTTGGCATTTGTTTCTTCTTCCACGGTCAAGGAGATTGCTTCTTACGGGGGCAAACTTGATGACTTAGTACCGGAGTGTGTGAAAACAGCCCTTTATGAAAAGTATAAATAAGGATATCCTGTAGGAAAGAGAGGAGGTGAAATCATGCCGACTTTAATCTTTAAAGGGGTCAAACAGAGCGATTTACAAGTGTTAGCAAAACCCCTAATCGAACAATTAGCAGAAACGGTAGAATGTCCAAAAGATTGGTTTACCCTAGAATTGACGAATCCCAGTTATTTCGATGAGAACGGGTTAGTGGAATGGTATCCAATCATCAATGTCAATTGGTTCCCTCGCAGCAAAGAAATGCAAGACAAAGTTGCTCATTTAGTAGGGAAACTCTTCAAAGACCATGGCTATGCACGTGTAAAAGTGTCGTTTACGATCATGGACCGTGAAGCCCATTATGATTTCAAATGATCCCAAGCCGTTGAGGAGGAATTTTTGTTGAAATATCAAGTCCAAGCCGATCGAATCCATAACGATCTGGCGAACTTACGGCAGTTTGGCAAAACTCCCTGGGACGGTGTCACCCGCTTACCCTTCACTGAGGAAGACCGTGCAGCCCGAGAGTATTTGCTACAAGAGATGCAAAAAGCGGGATTAGAAACCTCTGTCGATGCAGTGAGTTCAATTATTGCCCGGCGGGAAGGTACAAACAGCCAGGAAGGCTCTATTATGGTAGGCTCACATTATGACACCGTGATCAATGGCGGTGCTTACGACGGTATTTTGGGTGTGGTCTGTGGTCTAGAAGTGATGCGAGTTTTACAGGAACAGAACATTCCCTTGAAAAAGCCAGTGGAATTGATTGCTTTTAACGATGAAGAAGGTGTTCGTTTCAACCGGGGTTTTACCGGTAGCAAAGCACTGATTGGCCATGTCACCGACGAAGATCTTTGGAAAACTCGAGATCGCAATGGTATTAGCTTGGGTCAAGCAATGCAACAAAGCGGCTTTGATCCCGCAAAGATCCCACAACTGAAACGTAAGCCGGAAGAGGTTTCCTCTTATCTGGAATTACACGTCGAGCAAGGCCCGGTTTTAGAAGCGGAAGCGTTAGATATTGGTATCGTCACTACCATTGCCGGCACTTGGCGAACCTTTGTAGAAATCATTGGGCGACCGGATCATGCCGGAACAACACCTATGCATATGCGTAAGGACCCTTTAGTTGCCGCAGCCAAATTGATCGCAAAAGTTCCCGAGTTTGCTCATTTGGTTGATCCCCAAGGAGTAGCGACGGTTGGGATCCTTCAAGTTGAACCCAATGTTGCCAATGTGGTTCCTTCTAAAGTGACCTTCTCCTTAGACATTCGTTCTCAATTTGGCGGAGCCGCACAAACAGTCACGCAGCGAATTTTAGAAGAGGCTCGTACGATCTGCGGAGAGTCGTTAGAATGTAATGTTCGCATGGCCATGGAAGAGGAACCGGTCCATACCGATCCAATCTTACAACAGGCCATCGAGGATGCTACTGCGCTCAATGGTTTTACCGGAAAACGTATGTTTAGTGGAGCGGGGCACGACGCCCAGATTATGGCGCTCTTGTGTCCGGTTGGAATGATTTTTGTGCCCAGTCGCTCCGGACGTAGCCACAGCCATTTGGAATACACTTCTCCGGAAGCCATTGCCAAAGGGGCTCAGGTTTTACTCGATACCGTTTTAAAACTGGCTCAATAAATAAAATACCGATGCTACCCTTTAAAAGGCAGCATCGGATTTTTTATGCTTTGAGAGTATAATCTAATAAGGGAAGCAAACGTTTGGGAATATCGGGGGTCCTGCCGCTACGGTATAGTGCTCTCAGCAGTAGGAGAGCACTGAACCCGATTGCTAAACCGCTGATACTGCCGGCTACGATCAGAACCGGCAAATAGACAATCAACCCCAGAGTTTGCATTAAGATAACCGAAACTGCAATTTGTGCTACATTGTGCATCACCGCACCGGCAACACTAATGGCCGGAATTGAAAGTGAGCGAGGCCAGAAATAGGTCAACAGCC